>CAKSPU010000025.1 GCA_934486875.1 uncultured Oscillospiraceae bacterium | reverse complement strand
CTGTAAAAATACGGGAAAAGGGGAGAGGTAAAAGAAAGAGAGTGCAGAGGGAAAACCATTAGGAGAGGGGGAAGTCCCGTATTTTTGTTGGGTTTAGTGTCCTTCCCCCTCTCCTATGGTTGTCCCTTTGCATTCTATCTTACAAACCCAAACGAAATTATAAATCAATCCGAACAAATCAATCATACCCGATTTAGTCAAACATAGATAAGCGGGACGGGTTTCCCGTCCCCTACAGAATTATAAATCAGCCCGACAAATTCCAATTTGAACAGGCGTTCCAAAGGAGAACATAAATTATGAGAAACAGAAGCGTTGTATTTGTAATCAGAAATAAAAAAATTCTTGTGGAAAAGCTGTGTTCCGAGGGCAGAACGTTTTACTCGCTCCCCGGAGGCGGGATCGAGGCAGACGAAACACCTGAACAGGCAGCGGTCAGGGAATTAAAAGAAGAATGCGGTCTTGACGGAACTGTAGTTCGGAAGTTAGCCGAAATATATAACAATGAAAGAACCGAGCACGTGTTTGAGGTCAAAGTTCCTGAAGATCAAAAAGCAATCATCGGCTGTGACCCCGAAGAACCCACTGATGCCCAGCCCATAAAAGAAGTCCTTTGGATAGAATTGAGCGAAATGCCCGAAAAGGACAGAGCGTTTATGTGGAGATACGGATTAATGGAAATCGAGGGCTTTTTTGATGAGGTGCTGTCCTGGGGCGACGAGATAAGCTATCCGAGTCACAAAAGATAAGTGGCAGTATTATCTATTCACCCGAAAAATAGAAAGGAATACAAAAAATGATAAAAATACTTTTCGTATGCCACGGCAACATCTGCCGAAGCACAATGGCGCAGAGCGTTTTTCAGCACATCGTAAATAAGAACGGAGCAGCCGACCAATTTGAAATAGATTCAGCCGCAACAAGCACGGAGGAGATAGGAAATCTGCCTCACCACGGTACCGTAAATGAGCTGAGAAAGCACAATATCCCCCTTGTGCCCCACCACGCAAGACAGCTCACAAAAGCGGACGGTGACTGTTACGACTTCATCATCGGAATGGATACAGCCAACATCAGAAATATGAAGCGTATCCTTGGCAGCAGCGATAAAATTTATAAGCTGATGACCTTTGCCGACCTGTCCAAAGACGTTGCCGACCCTTGGTATACAGGGAATTTTGCGGAAACCTATGCCGATATAAGTCTCGGCTGTGAAAAGCTTTTTGAAAAGCTGAACAGCAAATGAAAAATGCCCCGCAAATTGCAGGGCAAATACATAACAGGTCATTTATTCTCTGCAGAAAGTTCCTCGGCTTTCATAAACAGGTCATATATAGGAGCGATAGATTCAAAATCCGCAGCAATTTTGTCCGTAAGCCTGTCCGAAAACAGAAGTCCCCAGTCCTTGCTCTGTGCGGAAATTCCGATAGTCTTTCGGTTGAGCCAGTTTTTCTTTGTATCGCTCTCAGCGGGATACCTGTCACGCTTGTACATATCGCCGTAAAGCTCAAAGGTGCTCTGGGCTTCAAAAGCTTCAAGAGCAGCGTTAAAATACGGGCTGTCGTTCAGGATAAGGCTGCGCAGGTCATTCATTGATTCTGTGGTTGCAATGTAGTAACCGCAGCCGTAATCAAAGCCGTTTCCCGATATCTCAAAGTAGAATGATGGCAGAGATTTGTAGAGGTCGTGTGTTCTGCTGAATGTACACCACATATTTTCCCTGAAGATCGACTTGCTGCGTGCATACCTTGCGTCTCTGTAAATTCGGGATATGCGTATGTGGGAGATGAGCCCGTCAATGTTCTGCATTGCGGGGGTAAGCGCTTCGGTGAACTCCTTGAATGGCTTTGCCACATAGTTATTGTAGTCCTCACGATGTTCATTGAACCAGGTTTTGCTGTCATTAAGTCTGTTCTCAAACAGGAAATCAAGTGTTTCAGGTGAAAATGGCATAATTTTACCTCCGAATTTTTTTAAATCTATTGACAATTATGAGCAGTTTGTTGTATAATATTATTGGTTTAACTGTCCGTAGCTCAACTGGATAGAGCGTCAGACTCCGACTCTGAAGGCTGTGGGTTCAATTCCCGTCGGGCAGACCACGTATTATAGCCGTTTGCAGGCATCTTCACAGACCTGCAAACGGCTATTTCTTTCAGCAATTTACACCATACCCTTATTTTCCCTCACCGATTCCTTTGCTTGCCTTTCGATCAGTCTCACAATGCGCGGTCTGTTGTACCTCTGCATAATAACAAACAGACTGTCAAACAAAGCCGCAAGAACGGACGTGATAATAAAAACGGGCAGTTCTCCCGCCCATACAGAAGCAATTATGGGCAAAAAGCTGAAAACAATGATCGTTTCGTGGACAAGCTCCGCCTGACACATCGCCTGTGCAATTTCGTTCAATGTGTGAGTGCCGCTGTCAAAAAAGCTGCTGTTATAGGTGGGCATTTTCCCTTTCCACTTTTTCACCCTAAGCAGTCTATAAAGCTTTTCCTCAGTTTTTGTTGGCTGATACCATTTCTTGGTGTAATCCGCCCTGTTGCGCATCACCGTGTTGAAAATAAGACCGATAAGGAGCCTTACGCAGAAATGATACGCAATAGTCCCGAAAGTGATCGCCAACGTCAGCATAATTCCGCTGTGAAATTTATGATAAATGAGTGCCGAAAGTAATGTAAGAAAGCAGGAAAAGCCTGCGATAAATTTCATAGTCTTAGCCATAAAAACTCATTTATCCCCGTTCATATCCTCGTTTCTCTCTTTCAGTGAAAAAACACAGCCGCAGTAATTCTGCCTGTAAATGCCGTATTCTCTTGAAAGCTCGGTTGAGCGCTTGTAGCCGTTTCGTTTTTTGAAATCTGAAAAAAGGTACTTCACGCCGTATTTTTCTCCAAGCTCACCGCCAATTTCATTAAGCTTCTGAGCATTTTTCATCGGGCTTATGGAAAGTGTGGTTGTAAAATAATCCGCACTCATATCCCTTGCCGCAACAGCCGATTCTTCAAGCCGCAGCCTGTAACAGGCAAAGCAGCGCTCACCGCCCTCCCTTATGTGTTCAAGCCCCTTTACCGCCCTGTAAAAATCCTCACTCATATGCTCGGAGCCCATAAAACCAATAGGATTTTTTGCGGGAAGCTGTGAAATGAACCTCTCCTGCTCGGAGCGACGCTTGTAAAATTCCTCTTCCGGATAAATGTTCGGATTATAATAAAAAACCGTTATTTTAAAATAACGGGAAAGGTATTCCAGAACATAGCTTGAACAGGGAGCACAGCAGCTGTGGAGCAGGAGAGTGGGAGTCGTTCCCGCTCTCTCGATATCGCTCAGTGTCTTGTCAAGCTCGTTCTGATAATTTATTTTATTCATTTGTTTTTCTCCGTCTGTTGGGTCTGTGCCGCAGGCTTTTTTTCACCCTTTCCGGTTTTGCTCTTGCTCTCAGACTTGCCTGATACGGTCGTTTCAGCCTTTGCCTTGGTCTCAGCCTTAGTTTCAGCGGCAGTTTCGGCAGTTGTTTCGGCTTCGGTCTCAGCTGTTGTCTCAGCAGTCTCAGTTTCCGAAACAGCTTCGCTCTCGGCAGCCGCAGCCTCTTCAAATTCAGTCACATCGGACTGTATCTTTGAAAGCAGCGTCTTGTAAGCCGATGACTTGAAGTGCATACCATCGGACTCCGCATAGGTCTTGTTGAAATAACCCGTCTCATCTTTGAGGATAGATGCAGCGTCAACGAAAAGCATACCGTTGGCAGTGCAGTAGGAGTTTAAGCTTGTGTTATATTCGTTGATCTTCGCCATAACGTCAACGTCCTGAACGGTGCTGTCATAAGCTGCTGTAACAGGGGGTACGCTTATGATGACCACATCACACTCCGGGCATATCTCCTTGATAAGATCAACGAGAGTGTCGGTGGACTGGAGCATATTGCCCACAGAAAGCCACTGAATGCCGTTTGAGCCCAGCATAATGTAAACTCTCTTGGGCATAGTGTATGTAAGCATCGTGGAAATGCCGATATCACCATAGCAGGTGGATACGGATTTGGTAAGAACTGTGGAGGGGTTAAGACCCACCTTTGCATAAACGTTCTTGTCATTTAAAAAGCCGTAAAGCGAATAACCCGTCGATATGGAGTCACCGATGAACAGATCGGAGGAGAAAAAGTCCGAATCATATTCGGTTTCAGCCGCAGGGGAAGAAGCCGCAGGAACGGAGCATTCGGTAACAAGCTCGGTCTTGGCGGAACCCGTTGTTTCCGAGTGAGATGTCTCGGGAAGAGCGACAGTGGTTTCAGCAGCAGTCTTTTCGGTCGTTACAGATGTGGAAACGGAGGTCTCCGAGGGCTTTGTATCGGAGGTCTCGCTTTCGGACTGTGTTTCGGAAACGCTTTCCTCAGCGGAGGTGTCAGCTTCGGTCTGCCTGCTTGCGGCATCGCCAGCGGAAACGGTTTCACTGTCAGAGCTTGTTTCAGTGGGTCTGCTTGTGGTCTCGGATACCTCCGAGCTTCTGATGCTGCTCACAGCCGATGAATAGTCGGTAACTGAGGGGAGATCTGCGGGCATAGCTTCCTCGGACTGTCCGCAGCCCGATAAAAGGGCAGCCGTAAGAAGGAGAGCGGCGAAAAGCCTTGCGTAAAGCGGCTTGGCTCCTTCAATTGTATTGTCAGACATAGGTCAGTATGATCCTTTCTTTGCCTTAATGATAATATTATATCACATAATTTCCCAAAGTTAAAGGGCTGCGGCTGTAAAATTTTTGGCAGGAATTGGAGTGGTTTTATATCATAGTGCATAAAAAGCAGAACTGTAAAAAAATGACAGCATTTCTTTTGAATAAATGTAAATCTCCGCAAAGCATAATCACCATTCTGTAACATTTGCATATAAATATTAACAGAAAGAAAATGTGTACATCTATAAAATTTAATATATATACCTGCGCATTGATGTATAATGAGAAAAAGGGGTGTGATCGCAAATGTCAAATCAAAAACTAAAGGGTTTCACATTGATCGAGGTCATCGTTGTAATAGCAATAATAGCCGCACTTTCTGCAATAATCATTCCGTCTATCATCGGCTATACCCATCAGGCAAATGCCGCAACGATCACGTCGAATGCAAGAAATGTATATAATGCCGCAAAGCTTTCACTGCTTGAAAACATCGAAAGCAGCACCATAAACGGAAATGAGATATACACGGGAGATGATTCGGGAACAGCCTATGCAGCAGGCAGCTCAGACGATCTCTCGGTGGGCAAGTTTATGGGTGACGATTTCAAAGGTCATTATGCCTTTGTGATTTCTCCCAATGGAAAAGATGTCCTCTATGCCGTGTGGAGCAGCAAAAACAATATTGACTTGACCGATGTCAGAATGTACACATACGATGAGGTCGAGCGTGACGTAACGGGAAAGGGCATCGGAAGCTATCCCACTAATTAAGTTCCGCAGGCTGTTTAAAGCAGAATACCCAATGAACAGGAACGGAGTGGGGTCATGGGAGCTTTTTTCAGTCTCAGAAAAACAGTGGGCTGTATGATACTTGCAGCCGCAGCGTCATACCTGGTAATGCGCCTTCACAGCATATATCTTGAAGTCTGTCCCGAAGGGCAGTACAGCGAGATGTTTTTCGCAGTGCAGACCATACTGCTTGTTCTCCAGTGTATCGGGGGACTTATCCTTGTGGGCGTAAGCCTTTTTTACAACCCCTCAGGGGCAGGGATAATGTGTGCCGTGATGAAAATTTTTCTTGTGCTCGCAATGACGGGCTTGGCAGTGCTCGGCATATGGCTCGTGGCACAGTTCGGCTCAGTAAATGCCACGGCACCGGTAAATGCCTTGGCATTTATGATTATAATGAATACATAAAAAATGCCCGCTTCACAGAAGAAGCGGGCATAAATTTTTATGTATCAGTCCTTAACGGTAAGGAGTCTCTTGGTCTGAGGAACAGAGAAGAGAACAGCCGCACCGACAACGGTAAAGATAAGCTCGGGAAGCATATAAGCACCGTTGTAAAGCAGGCTGTAAAGAACTTCATTGTCAGTGGAGAAGCCGCTCCAAAGAGCACCGTAGGAGTGCCAGATAACAATGCCGCTGAGGAAGTGGAACACGAAGCGGAGGAATACAGCCAGCGCAGTGCCGCCGATCATACCGCCGATGCCCTTGTTTTTGAAAATTCCCGCAATGCCGAGAACGCTGTAAGCACCCACATAGTCAAGGAAAATGCAGGCAATGAGCATAACGGGAGTAAGACCCCAGCCGAAAAGGCCGTCAAGTATGCCCTGACCCAGCTGAACGAGAGAGAAAACAAAGGAAACGGCGAAGCCTGCCTTTAATCCTCTTCTGATGCTGAAAACCGCAATGGGGAGCATAGAAAGAAGCGTGATAGAGCCGCCCCAGGGCAGCTTGAAAACTCTGATGTAGCTGAGCACCGTAGCCAGCGCTACCATCATTGCACCCTCAACGAGAATGCGGACTTTGTTGTTTTTCATAGAAAAAACCTCCTGAAAATGAAAATAAAAAAGAGATCCGAACCTGTAAACGGCGCAGATCTCCCACGGGAAAAGGAAAACCGCAGAGAAACCCTGCGGAATTTTCATACATAAAAAGCTTATAATGAAAATCCCTACGTCGGCATTATCCGAATCAGGTCAATGGGTCGAAACGTTTGCCGTTTCCTCTCAGCCTTGAAAACAAAAGCTCCCCGTATAAATATCAGCATATCACAAAAGCTGCATTTTGTCAAGCGATACGATTTTATTTTACAAAATAAGTCAGTTTTCTCTTATTTTATCAATGCATTTTCCGAGAATATCACCGATGTCCCCGTTGATGCAGACAGACTGCCTCTCAATTTCCGCAGGCGCAGCCGCCTCCCCGAAATTAATGCAGGCATAAACATTTTGCGGATTTTCCGCCGTCATCTGCCGGAACGGATATTTGATGATCGCAGGAGTGTTATATCCCACCCCAAGCTCCAGAAACAGCGCCCGAAGCCCCCTGTGCCTGCGGATAAAATCTTCATACCTTTCGCTTGCCCTGTACCAGCCATCGTCCTGAACAAAGGAATCATCCACACGCAGGTTCATAGTCATTGCCCTGCCGCATTTGGGACATTTGGGGATAAGCTCGGAGGAAATGCGCATATTTTCCTGCTGTCTCACCATTTCCCGTATGACCCTTTCGTTGTCAAAGGTCTCCCGACAGCAGGGGAGAGAGCACTGAAAAAGCCCGTAATCCCCCTGAGTATAAAAAAGTCTGTGCCTGTCAAAGCCCGCCTTTTGAAACTGGTGGTCAACATTTGTGGTCAGCACGAAATAGTCCTTGCCCTCCATAAGCTCAAAAAGCCGCCTGTAAGTGCCGTTTTCCTCGGTGTCATATCGGTTTATAAGGATATATCTCGACCAGTAAGCCCAGTATTCCTCCGCTGTCTCAAAGGGGAAAAAGCCCCCCGAGTACATATCCCTGATGCCGTATTTTTCCGCAAAATCGGAAAAATATCTTTGGAATCTCTCACCGTCATAGGCAAATCCCGCCGATGCCGAAAGCCCCGCCCCCGCACCGATAACAACAGCGTCGGCATTTTTTATCTCATCGCACAGCCGCTCAATTTTATCCGAGAAGTCCCTTGTAAATTTCTGCGTCCTCGTCCTTAAAAACATTGAATATCACCCGAATATCATTATTTTTCCGAAATTCCCTGACCGTGTCCACAGCAATTTCCGCCGCCTTTTTCTGCGGAAATCCGAACACACCCGTTGAAATGCAGCAGAAAGCAATGCTGTCAATGTGATTTGCCGCAGCCGCTTCAAGGCTGGAGATATAACAGCTCCGCAGCTCTTCGCAGTGCCGTGGTGTCAGCCTGCCGTTCACAACAGGACCCACCGTGTGTATCACATATTCACAGGGCAGATTGTAAGCTCCCGTCACTTTCGCCCCGCCCGTCATCTCCTCGTGTCCCTGCTTCTCAATGATCTTGCTGCATTCATATCTGAGCCTTACTCCCGCAAAGGTGTGTATAGCATTGTCGATGCACCCGTGACAGGGCCGCCAGCACCCCGTAAGCCCCGAATTGGCAGCATTGACTATAGCCCCGCACCTGAGCCCGGTAATATCCCCCTGCCACAGAAAGATCCCGTCCCCGCAGGGAGTCATATCCGAAATATCCGTTATCCCACGGCGTGATATCTCCTCCCGCAGAAATCTGTCCTCCGCTTCGAGATAATCCTCATCAGCCGCCACAGCAGGGCGAATGTTCACAAGTGAGCGGTAAAGCCTGAACCTTTCCCCCTCGTCATCGGGGATTTTCACTGTCCCTATATCATTCCGCTCATCTGAAAGCTTTTTTATAAGAAATAAAAGCGTCTCCGAATGTGTCATAGCATCAACTCCTCTTAATTACCGCACTTGCGGGGCAAATATCTGCGCAGCCGCCGCAGTGCAGACAGTTTTCCTGCTTTATGAATGCTCTGCCGCCTGAGATAACAATGCAGTCCTGAGGACAGACATTTGTGCATTCACCGCAGCCGATGCATTTTTCACTTATTTCATATCCGCTTTTTTCATTATTTCCGCCGCCAAATGAAAATTCTGCCCGTTCCACAGGCTTTTTTGAAAGGTCGAACCATTCGCCGCAGCCCTCATAGAGCTGAAAAACCGTCAGCGCCTTTCTGCTGTCAGGCGTGGGATATATCTCATACATATACGGATTTTCCTCCAGAAGAACGGGCAGCATTCCGCTTCCGACCTCTCTGACCCTGCCTCTGACCGAAACAGCGATACAATGCATAGTGTCGCAGCCCTTCATACCCGAAAGTGACACATACTTGTGTGCTGTAAGCCGACTGTAAAAATTCTTGCCCTTTGCCGTGAGAAAATACAGTCCCCCTTCATCGCAGTGCATAATGTCGATAACACAGGTCACAGGCAGCACGTCGTCATTCACCGTTGCTATGACCACCGAGTGTATCTCCCTGACGATAAACTCAAAAAAATTTTTTACAGTCATAAAAATCTCTCCTTAATCACGGACAAGGGCTGTCGGGAATGTCCCGAAGCCCGTCCGCAAAATATTTATGCGAAGAAGAAGCCCGCAGTCATATCAAGATAATTTCCGCCGCTGTATTCGGGGTAAAGCCTGTTTATCTCAGCCTTGAAATCAGCGGAATTTCTGCACTTTGCGGCAATATATTTCAGCTCTTCAAGATAATCTATCTTTGTCTGAGCGTCCTTTAAGTCCTCGGGAGTGTAGTGGGAGGTAAGGATAAGCCCGAAATTTCTCTCAATGTAGCCCCTGAGCTGTGCGATGACAGCATCAGCGTGACCCGCACCCGCAACGATAGAGTGGCAGTCGTGACCCAGCATATGAGTGTACACCGCATTTATCTCGGGTATCTCAATGTCAAAAGCATCGGCAGTCTGATGAATGATGAACTTTATTCCGCCGATAACGACCTCGCCCTCACCGATAATGTTTGTTATCTTATGTACGCTCTTGTCAAAAGCGTCACCGAAAGCGGCTGTGAAGTTATTGATAAGAGCCTTTCCGCCGCCGTTCTCGGAATATTCAACAGCATTTTCCGTAGCATATTTGGGAACATCAGGCATAAAGCTTCCGCCCGCACCGTGATAAGCGATGAGCATACCTGCCACCTCAACATTTTTGAGATAATCCTCAAGCTCCCTGTTGTTGTCGAAGAAGCAGGGGGACTCGATAATAACAGCCCTGCCGTCTTTTTCAACCACAAAGACCTCATCGTCAATGAAGTCATTTGTCTTGTAAGCGTGAAGCTTTACTCCGCCGAAATCGTAAACGTTCATTTCGCCCTTAGGGAGCTTTATTGCTGTAAAAGTGTTCTTGTTCATAATAATTTCCTCCTGAAAAATTGTCATAAGAATCGTTTTTTCGGGAGATATCAGCGCTGTATCTCTTCTGTGTCTTTATAATAACACACCCGAAATGTAATGTAAAGAAGGCACTTTTTTGTGCCATAGTTTCCTCACGGTAACAAATGCGCAGGGAATGGAAATATAGATTTGTAAACACTTTGTGAACAGAAAATTCAGCAGATTTACTTTCAAATTATAATATGATATAATTCTTTTAAATAAAAATTTAAAAAGGCGGCAATGTAATGAATCCATGGAAATGCAAAGAGTGGCAGGAATTTTACTGTGATAAACTGTTTATCAGAAGCTCCTTGCGAATGCATTACTGCAAGGAAATTGACGGAAAGCTTAAGCTTTTTTTCAACGATTTTTCAAAATGGCTGCGAAAAAATTATATTTTTCCGATCCGTGTTAACGTATATCTGAAAAGCACTTGTTATATAAGAGCTGTTGACGGTGAAAATGTATCCGCTACCTTCTGGGGACCTTTTGACAGAACGGCAGAACCGTATATTAAAATTGCGGCAGGTGATTATAATAAACTTAAAACCAGATATGATGAGTTCAATGCATTATGCAGCAGTATTGCTTCCTTAGCACATGAGCTGACGCATTATTTTCAATGGATAAACGATTGGGACTTAACGCCTGAACAAGAGGAACGGCAGGCAGAATATTATGCAAAAAAAATAGTTTATGCATATCTGGACGAATGCGGATATGATTATCTGGATAGTTTGTCATAAAAAATATTTTTACAAAAAGTGCTTTTTAAAGGGCTGAAAAAAATCATCGCATAGTCAGGCAAAATGATTATGCGATGATTTTTTGCATATAGCTTTATCGGTGATTTGGTATCATTCCGTCCTTACAGCCTTTCTGTAGATCACCGCCGAAAGCGCCGCCCCGATGACTTCGGTAATGGGGAAAGCCCACCATACTCCGTCAGCGCCAAGGACTCTGCAAAGAATAAAGGCGCAGGGCAGTATTATCACAATGTACCTGAGCAGTGATATAAGCAGCGAGGGCATACCCTTTCCGAGCCCCTCCAGAGCGCCCGAAGCCGCAACGGAAACCGCCGACACGATAAATCCCACCGAGATTATCCGCAAAGCCCTCTGCCCGATAAGCACCGTCTCGGGATTTTCCGTAAAAAGCCCCATAAGCTGTGCAGGTATTGCAAGGCATATCACAGTTCCCGCCGTCATAATAACAGCGCACATTCCGAGAACGGTGCTGTAAATTTTCCTTACACGTCCAAATTCCCCCGCACCGTAATTGAACCCGATAACAGGTCTCATTCCCTGAATAACGCCGTTTGCGGGGAGATATAAAAATGTTTGCAGCTTGTAGTAAATTCCAAGCACAAGCACATAGCTCCGGGAATAAACGGACAGAATGCCGTTTAGCGCCGAAATGAGCAGAGAGGGGAGAGCAAGATTAAGGGTCGCAGGAATGCCGATCGAGTACATTCTCCCCATAAGCTTTCCGTCAGGTCTGAGCTTCCCTGCGCTTATCCTCACAGGCATCTTTTTCACAAAATAAACTGCGATGTAAATGATAAGGGTCAGCACCTGTCCCGCCGCCGTAGCAATTGCCGCCCCTCGCATACCGAGCTGCGGAAAAGGACCAAGTCCGAAAATAAGTACAGGGTCAAGTATAATGTTTGTGATGCAGCCGCAGAGCATACTCATCATCGTCACCTTCATCATACCTACCGACTGGAATATCTTTTCAAGGGATATCCCAAGCATAATAACAGGCGCAAACAAAAAAGCAATGCCCGAATACTGCACTCCAAGCTCAATAACGGTTTCCGCATCAGTAAACATTCCGAGGAACACAGACATCAGCGGAATGCACACCGCCGCAAGCACGACCCCGTGAACAGCCGACAGCAAAAGTCCCTGAGAAGCCGCCTTGTCAGCCTTGTCCCCCTCATTTGCACCGAGATGAATGGCAATGACCGCATTTATACCGATACCGAAGCCGATAGCCACTGCATTTATAAAATTCTGAACGGGAAAGACCAGCGAAAGCGCCGTCATAGCGTCCTCGCTTATTTTCGCCACAAAAAAGCTGTCAATGATGTTGTAAAGGGAATTTACAAGCATCGAAATGACCATAGGCAGTGACATCGACATAATAAGAGGAAAAACGGGCTGTTTTTTCATAAAATCCTTATCCATAAAAACTCCTTTAACCTTTAAAATAAACACAAAAAGCCACACAACTTCCAAAAAAGTTGTGTGGCGAAAAGGTGACATATTTTGTCAGGAAAAATCCACTACAGGTTTTACAAATGATATTTTAACATAAAAAAATTCCGCTGTCAATGGATAAATTTTTAAATGTAGGGGACGGGTCTCCCGTTCCGTCTGCGAAATATTATCATACAGACGTTTTCTCATCATAATCATCAAGGAAAAAGTGCTTCCCGCTGTCGTCCTTGTAAGCAATGACCGTGTTCAGATTAACGTTCTCCACACTGCGGAAAATGTTCATCTCCACCTGGGGGTTCACCTTTTTCATATCCGCAATGAGCCGCTTTATCTCCTGACGCTTTGAGCCCGTGTTGGTGGGGGTGCAGGTGGTGCAGGTGTCCGTGAATCTGCACGCACACTGAATAAAGTGCAGGTCATTGTAATCCCTCCAGTGCTTGATATCGTCCTCACGGATAAAATACAGCGGGCGGATAAGCTCCATGCCCTCAAAATTTGTGCTGTGGAGCTTCGGCATCATTGTCTGTACCTGACCGCCATAGAGCATACCCATAAGTATCGTCTCGATAACATCATCAAAATGATGACCCAGAGCAATTTTGTTGCAGCCAAGCTCCCTTGCCTTGCTGTAAAGATGTCCCCTGCGCATTCTCGCACAAAGATAGCAGGGATTTTTTTCCACATTGTAAACAGCCTCAAAAATATCCGACTCAAAAATATTCAGGGGAATTGACATAGCCGCCGCATTTTTCTCGATAATGCTGCGGTTTTCGGGGCTGTAGCCCGGGTCCATACAAAGAAAAACCACCTCAAAGGGGAATTTGTCGTGCCTTTTTAGCTCCTGAAAAAGCTTTGCCATAAGCATAGAATCCTTGCCGCCCGAAATGCACACCGCAATTTTGTCGCCGGGCTTCACAAGCTCATAGGTGGTCACAGCCTTTGCAAATCGGCTCCATATCACCTTGCTGAACTTTTTCCGTATGCTCTTTTCCACTCCCTCGGTTATCTCCGCATTTTCAAGCCTTTCCCTCAGCCATTCGCAGTAGCCGCCTGCGAGATTATATGCGTCAAAGCCCTCACCGCAGAGCTCCTCCACCGTGTCACGGCTGATAGCTCCGCTCTTGCAGCATATGATAAGCTTTTTCTCCCTTGGAAATTCGGCATACTTTTCCGAAATGATATTCCGGGGAATGTTTACCGCCCCGTCAATGTGACCGAATTCAAAAGCATATTCATCACGGATATCAATAAGCATAAAGCTGTCGGGTGAAAGCCCGCCAAGCTCCTTCACCGTAATTTCCTGTTCCATTTGTGATAATTCCTTTCTCATTCAATAACAAAGATCAGTATGCGGTACTGCTTGTAATAGTCGATATAGCTTATCTGCCCCCTGAAATTCAGCTCGGAAACTATCCTGTCGATGTCCGAAACGCCGTCGCTGTCGGGCTTTATAAGCTGTGAAATGGTCTGTAAGCACAGATTTGATGAATCGAATTTCAGCATAAAATATTTGTCTCCCGAGTCAATGCAGCTCCTGCACGAATCGGTGATTATTTCAATTGCCTTGTCATAATCCTCAGCATACCTGTCCTCATAAACGAAATAATTCATCGTCTCAGTCTCCGCTTTGGGAGGAGCGCATAAATAGTTGTTAATGCTGCGGTTGTTCTGGATAACAGCATCATCAACGAGAAAATACTGATACAGGATAAGGTCGGGATAGCGTTCTCTCAGCGCCTCCGAGGGCTGATCCCAGCCGATGTCCACGTGATACCAGCTGCCCTCCAGCTTCACCATATTCCACATATGGTCAACCCCCGTGTAGCCCGTTACTATCATATTTTCCACGCCGATAAGGTTGCACAGGTATGAAAACGCCTTTGCATATCCCTCGCACAGCGCCTTTTTGTTCACAAGCGCCCCGTAGACCGAATCCACATAATCCCCCTCAACAGCGCTTTCCACATTGAGCACAAGGTAATCGTGGATATATTTCAGCTTTTCGTAATCGGACATATTATCATCAAGCTGAGAGATTATTTCATTTGCAGCCGCCTCGGTCTCCCTCAGCATCTCGCTAGCTTCTTCCACATCATATTTGTACGTGAAATTGATAGTGTACGAGTGGGTGAACGTGTCAAAATCCCCGAGAGTGCGGTCGGAAAGATAAAACAGCATAAGCTGCTCACAGCGCACCGCTTCAAGCACCTTGACATAATCCGCCTCACTGATGGTAAGAGGCATCTGCGCCGATGACCTGAAATTCGTGATAGTGTCGACCACGCTGTTGTAAGCGTCCTTCATACGGGAATCGTAATTCAGCGAAGCATATCTTGTCACCATATTCGGGGGGATATAAAGCCCCGATTCCGCAATGCTGCCGTTGTCGGTGTTCTCTGTGACTTCAACGGTAGTGCCGTTTGAAATAACGGTGATACCGCTGCTTTTGGTGCAGCCCGTAAACACAGCGCAGCCTGAAATAAGTATGAGCACAGCTCCCGCAGCACCGAATATTCTGTTTTTGACCTTGCCGCAGAACATAGCTCATACGCCGCCTTTCCGTCAGTCCAGGTATTCCAGGAATATCTTGACCGTTCTTGTGCTGCTGTTGCTGTTGTGGTAAATGGATTCAGTGTTGAAGCGGTTTTCAGCCTTGTCCCTGATTCCGCCCAGAAGCCCGATAACATTGTCGGAGGAGTTGCCGAAAAGCACACCCGTAACATCAGCAAAGACCTTGTCGTCAGCGCAGAGTATCTGAACGGTGCTCGCCTTTGTCTTTGCGGCTTTAAGAGCCTCGGAGGATATGAGCGACTTTGCCTCCGCAACGCTGCCCGCCACAAGATTGTTGTAATAATAATACTGATACTTTGTGCCCTCAGCCTTGGGAACTTCATAATCGTAATCATCGACCTGTCTCAGCTCACGGATACGCTCATCGGTCAGCCCGAAATAATCGTATCTCACCGAGTCGGGGGACTTTGCACGGTCGGGGTCGTCCCAGGTAAGGTCAATGTGATAATAGTCATTGTCCATTTTCACAATGTTCCACATATGGGGCTCATTCGCCACACCCAGCACGATAAGCGAATCTATCCCCGCCAGTGAGCAAAGATATGTAAAGCTCTGAGCATAGCCCTGACAAAGCGCCTGCTTTTCAACGAGAGCGCCGTATATCGTATTGGGATTCGGGGAATTTTCGTCATAAGTGCAGTTTCGGATAATATAATCGTGGAACAGCTTCACGATGTCATAATCGTTCATCTCGGGGGTTATCATCGACAGTATATTGTCCGCCGCCTTGTCTGCCTCAGCCTGCATAGACGGTATCTTATCAATATCGAAAATGTAGCTCACGTCCATAGCCTTGATGTAACCCGTGCTTGGGTCAGTGGAGTAGTTTATGGTGGGGGATATGTAAAAAAGCCTGTTTTCATCGTTGTAAATGAGCTGATATGTGTCAAAAAGCTGCTGAAAAGTCACCTTTTCGTCAGCAGTAAAGGTTATCTTCTTCTCACAGTCCAGCATAGCGCTCACAAGCTTGTCATAAAGCACCCTGTGGGTGTTGTCAAGAGTGTAATAGCTGTAAGGGTGGGATATGATCTCCCTGCCCGTGTAAGGGCTTTTCCTGCCGTCGGTGAGTTTGATGTTCAGCCCGTCTGCCGATGCATCAGCCGACAGCGCCGCCGTAACGCTTGCCTCGGACTCCGCAGCAGTCGCCGTGGTTCCAACAGTAACAACGCTCTCGCTTGCCGATGTGACCGCAGATGTGACCGTGGCAGCAGCGCTTGCCGATGTCTCCGCCGCCGTCAGAACAGCCGTCGGGGGAGTGGTCTGTGTCTTTTCGTAATATTCGGAGATGCCCACCTCGGGAACGTCCTCCAGTGACAGACCTGAAGTGGTCGTCAGCGATGCTTCGCTCTCGGTGGGAACGGTCTCAGTCTCGGTCTCGGTTTCTGTTTCCGAAGTCGTGATCTCGCTTGCAGTAGTCACGGGGACCGTTGTGATCTCGGGAGTGGTGTGCTCCGAGGTGTCATATATTGTCATCACCGTGCCGGTGGCGGAATAGGTGGGAAGAGTGTCAGCCCCCTCGGGGTATTCTATCTCACTTCCGCAGGCGGTAAGATAAAGAAGCGCAGCCGCAAAAGCCGCAGCTCTGAAAGCAAATGATCTGTTGTTTTTCATCGCTTGTTCTCCGTAATCTATTCTGATATCATTGTAATATGAATGATAAATTCTTCGTTATTAAGGTAGCGCACGTATTTTTTCTCGTTTATCTTAACATCGGAAGCCCCGTTTATCTCAGCAAAGACCTGCCTGATGCCGCCGTTGTCAAAAAGCTTGTTAACAGCATTTTTGTAAGCCTTTTCATCGGCAAATCTCACTCCTGCGTCCTTTCTGCCGTCGCTAAGAGCATCAAGCGCAGCTTTTTTGAGAAGCTCCGCACCCTCATCGCCGCTTTCAGCATAATACCCCTCACGCTTATAATAATTTTCGCCCGAGGAGCATATGGGATAGGCAAAGTAGGAATTATCGGGGAAATGAGTTACCCCCGAAATATCCGAATCGGCAGTCAGAAAGTAGTAATACCTGATAAAATCGGTGTCAACAGGGTCAAGAATGGGGTCGTCCCAGGTGCAGTCAGCATTGTACCACATATCGTCCAGCTTAACGATATTCCAGGCGTGAAGAGCGCCCTCGGAATTTGTACCCGAAACGGTGAAGCAGTCAATGTCAGCCTTGCTGCAAAGGTAGTCGAATGCAAAGGCATATCCCTCGCACTGGGCATACCCGTCGCAGAGTGCGCCGTAAACGGTGTTTGCGTAATCTGTGTCCATAGAGAATGTGCAGCCGAGCACAAGAGCATCGTGAAAGGCTTTCAGCTTTTCGTAATCGGAGGTGTTTTCATCAAATCCCCCGAATATCTCATCGGTTCGGGCTGCTATCTCGGTTTTCATCTGATCCGCCTCATCAGCCGTGAACCTGTATGACAGCATAAGGGTGTCAGCAGGTGCGGCAGGACGGTAAAACATACTTGAAAGCCAGAAAAGCTCCTCTTCCTGATAATAAACGGAAATATAAAGCTTTCTCAGTGTCTCGGGGTCAAGCGCCTCGGGAAATACCGCTTTTTCCTCAAAGCTGAAAGCGGCATTTTTTATAATGTCATAATATTCCTTTTCCTTATCGGACAGCTGACTGTAAATATATCTGCTGTCGTCAAAGGAGGAGTCATCATTTGCGGACAGGCTGCCCGCAGGCACAAGCTCCTCCGCCTCAGCGGGGAGCTCTTCGACCTTTGAACAGCCTGCATTGATAATAACGCATAACAGTGCCGAACAGATCAGCACATTTTTAAAACGGAAACCTTTCATTCCTGCTCCGAAAAAAATCAGTAAATAAGATCAAGCTCGATAACGAGGGTGTTGGGGTCGCAGTTGGAGGCAACGGACTTGACAGCGGAGTTCTCGCCCTTTATCCAGGAAGCGTAATCCTTAAGATTTGCAGTGACAGAGTCATAAATGCTCTTGTCGGACACACGTATCTCAGCAGCTCTCATCTTGTTTGAAGCGGTCTCCTTCATCTTGTCCTTAAGAGCGGAATCAGCGGAAGCCGCATCGGAGTAAAGCTGGTTTGTAACGTTGAAGTAGTTCATCTTGGTTGCAGTGCAGGAGGGGGGAGTGAAGTAAGTGAGCTGAGTGCCCGAAATTTTCTTGTTAACGTTGAAGTGGGACTTGTTGTGTATCCACTCGTCGGGAACAAGGAAATATCTGTATCTTACATTGGTCTTGTCCACCTCGGTAAGAATGGGGTCGTCCCAGGTGCAGTCGAGGTTGTACCATTCGCCGTCCACCTTGACAACGTTCCAGGCGTGAGTGTCATTGGCTTCATTGCTTCCGACGATGACCATAGACTCAATGCCTGCCATATCGCAGAGATACTGCATAGTCTTTGCATAGCCCTCGCACTGGATAGTGCCCTTTACGAAGCCGCCGTAAATTGTCTGATTGAAGCCCTCTTCCTTAACGAAGTCATTGTTCAGACAGATGTAATCGTGGAAAACCTTGAGCTTTCCGAAGGTATCCTTTCCGTCAGCCTGAGCGAGCACCTCGGAAGCCTTTGCAGTGATATCCTTCTGCATAGAAGCGATAAGCTCAGGGTCGGTCTCCCAGTACCACAGCTTGCCCTTTACGACCTTTTTGGAGGTGAGCCAGAAAAGCTCGGGCTCCTGCATATAAAGCACGCCGTAAACCTTTATCCACATTTCATCGGTAACGCTGTCATCGACCTGTACCTTTGTCTTAACGGACTTTACAGCCTCCAGTATCTGAGCATAAAGAGCCTTTTCCTGGTCATTCAGAGTATTGTAGCCGTAGCGGGTCTTGTAGTCAACATTGTATTCCGTAAGAACGGGAGCGCTGTCGGTAACAACGCCGCCCTGAATAAGATCGGCAATTGCCTCCTGATCAACAGAAACAGATGTCTCTGCGATCTCGGGAGCTGTTTCGGTGCCGCCGAACTCAATGTTTGCGCCGGGGTCAACAAATCCGCCCTCTGCTGTCTCAGAACCGTCAGAGCCGTCAGCAACGACCTCGGAGCCGTCCTGGATAATGTTTATGGTAGTTTCCTCAGAAGACTCCTCCACCTGCTTTCCGCAGGCAGAGAGCATAGAAGCCGTGAGGAGAAGAGCTGCGCACACAGCTGCAAATCTTTTCTTCATTTTAAAATGTTCCTTTCCTTTTTGTATCGGTATATATCGGCATCGGGAAAATGTGCCGCTTTATTTTTGGGATTATGCGTAAACGATGTCGTAGTGAACTACCTGAACGCCGGAAGTAAAGGACTTCTGTCTCTGGAGCTGCTTAACGCTTGAGGACTTGCCCTTTGCATACTTCTGGAATGTTCTGAAGTAATCATCGGACATAAGCTCATCATAAACGCTCTTGGAGGTCACTCTTATCTCGGCAACATTCTTGCCGTTTGCGATAGCGTCATCAATAGCAGCATACACAGCAGCTTCAGCGTCAGCCTTGCTGTCATAGAGCTTGTTGTAAGCCGCAAAGTAGTTGCAGGCTTCCTTTGTGCAGGAGGGGGGAGTGTAGAGCTTGACAGAGCCGCTGCTTCTGAGAAGTGTGCTTACATTGAAGTGAGTGATGTTATGTATCCAGGAGTCGGGAACGAGGAAGAATTCGTACTGAACGTAGCTTGAACCGAAGCTGTTTATGGGGTCGCCCCAGGTGGAGTCAAGGTTGTAGTAGCCGTTCTCGCAGTAAACAACGTTCCAGGCGTGGGAGTTGCCGTCCTTGTCGGAGCCTCTTACAACGCAGGATTCGATACCTGCCATATCGCAGAGATACTGCATAGTCTTTGCATAGCCGGCGCACTGGAGAGCGCCCTTGTTGGTAAGACCGTTGTAAATGGAGCAGTTGTAGCCTGTTTCGGACTTGCTGAACTCATTTGAAATGGCGATGGAATCGAAGAATACCTTGAGCTTTGAAACAGTGCCGCTGTAATTATTGGCCTTGGCAAGAATGTTAGCCGCAGCGGTGTCGATCTCCTTCTGCATAGCCTTTATCTCGTCCTTGTCAGTGGTCTTGAAGGACAGAGTGGCGAATGTGGAGCCTGCGGAAATGGTGTTGCCCATCCAGAAGAGCTGGGGCTCGGAATCGTAAACGATGGTATAAACCTTTACAGCCTCATCGGAAGAAAGACCCGAGGGAATCTCAACAACGCTGTTAAGAGTCTTGACAGCGTTGACATATCTGTTGTAAAGGGTCTGCTCGTCAGCAGTGAGCTGCTTGTAAGCATATCTTGAAGAGGACTTCACATTGTACTTTGCGTCCTCGATAGCCTCACCTGTAAAGCTGTTGTCGGTGCTTGGGGTAGCTTCATTGTTCTTGGAAACAGTCTCCTGAACAGCCGCAGTAGTTTCTGTGGGAGCAGCGGTTGTTGTGGGGGCAGCGGTAGTCTCGGCAGGCTTCTTGTCGGAAAGGTAATCGGAGTGGATAAAGCCGCCCTGAGCCAGCTTGTAGTAGCCTGTGTCGGTGAGAGCAACTATCTCAACAGTGTCGCCTGTGTAGTGCTGGGAAATGGGTGTAGCGCCGATTATAGCCTTTTCTCTGGAGTAGCAGTTCTCGGTAACATACATAGTCGAGGACATCTCAGTCTCTGACCATTCGGGAGCAGCCTCGGAGGTCTCAGAGGTCTCGGTTGCGGAGGCCTCCGATGTCACAGAAGTTTCAGAGGTCTCTGAAGTCTCTTCAGTTGCAGTAGTTTCCTCAGTAGTAGTGGTCTCGGAAGCAGTAGTCTCGGGAACTGTGGTGGTCTCGGAAACAGCTTCTGTCTCGGGGGCAGCGGTGGTCTCCAGCTCGGGGATAGTGCCTGTGTCCTCAGCGGTCTGCTGGCAGCCTGATGCGATCAGTGTGAGAGAAAGCGCACAGGCGATAACAGCGGAAATTTTCTTACTGTTTGTTGTCTTCATCTTCGGGTAACTCCTTTTCTTCTTTTGGCTTTATTACAGCTTTTATTCTGACGATCCTCATATCCTCGGTAAGCAGAACGGTAAATTCGATGTTCCTGTAGCTTACCGAAGGTGTCTCGCCGTCCTCGGGGATACGTCCCAGAAGGTCGGTGACAAAGCCGCTCATCGTGTCATAGCGGCAGTCCTCGGGAAGAGGCTCTCCAAGGGTCTCCATAACGTCCGCAGGGTCTGCGGTACCCTTGATAGTGTAGGTGTCGTCGGATATTCTGATGATATCCTCCGTCTCGTTGTCATATTCGTCCTGAATGCTTCCCACAATGGATTCTACAAGGTCCTCCATAGTAACAAGCCCCGCAGTGCCGCCGTATTCGTCCACCGCCACAGCTATCTGCTGTTTTTTCTCGGTGAACATCTTGAAAAGATCGCCGCACATACAGCTTTCGGGAACAAATTCAGCGTCTCTCAGAAAATTCTCGGCTTTGATGCCCTTAGAGGACTCCGTGCCGATAAGGCACAGCAGGTCTTTCACGCAGATAATGCCCACAATGTGGTCAACGCTCTCCCTGTAAACGGGAATGCGTGAAAAGCCGCTTTTGATAGCGGTGTAGACCACCTCGGAGATCTCAGCGTCCTCACTTACCGCAACAATGTCTGTGCGGTGGGTCATAACGTCGCTGACAGTCAGCTCGTGGAACTCGAAAACGTTGTTTATCATTTCCTTTTCGGAGGATTCGATAGTACCCGTTTCGTTTCCCGCATCGACCATCATAAGTATCTCTTCCTCGGTCACAGCGTCATCGTCGCCGGAATTTCTTCCGAAAAGCCTTGACACCGCCGCCGACAGCTCAGTCACAGGGGACATCAGCACATACAGAAGCCTTACAGCCCCTGCCGTCGCAGCAGCATAGCTTTCCGCAGCATCGCCCTTCATAAGTATCCTCGGCAGATCGCTGCCGAAAAATCTCAGTACAAGGGCAGTGACAATAAAGCTCAGCACAATTATGAGCCATACGAGCATATTGTTTTCGCCCGCCCCGATAATGAGTGGAACGGCGAAGCAGTAAGCGTATATCGCACCGATGAGCAGTGAATTGAACAGCTTGTGAGCGGAAAAAACAGCGAAAAATCTCCGTTGATTTTTAAACAGCTTGAAAAGTGTCAGCTTTCCGCCGCTGTCGTTCTCAAAGCTTTTTATCCTGCCCTCGCCCAGCTCGTCCGCCGCAGCCTCGGCGCAGCCGTAAAACAGCCTTACCGCCGTAAGACAGGCGCAGATGATGATACCGATGATAAGTGTTTTCTCGTCTGAGAGAATAAACCGACTCCCGTCAGGTCCCATAACCGACTTCCTTTCGGAGAAAATGTACCTAATAATGCACAATTTCAAATTCTGATGATACATTGTAAATTATACAACAAAACTTCCCCAATGTCAACGTAACAATGGAATAATTAGAATAAAAGATAAAAGGACATATTCGTTAAAAATGCCCTAAAAACCGAAGCTTATGGCTGATGATGAAAAAAAGGTAACGATTTGTAATCAAAATTTGTTTGGTTTTCATAATATCCCGATTGCAAAATCAGTGCATATGTTTCGCAAAAATTCAAAACAAAAACGCCGTATCCCATAAAAATGAAATACAGCGTTAATGCAAAGATTTTTGGATATTTTATCTTTCGGAGCGGTCGTTTCGGCAGTTCTGATTCTGATTATTCTGCTGCTGGTTTTGGCTGTTCTGACGGTTCTGCTGCTGATCCTGTCCGTTCCGTTTATTCTGCTGCTGACGGTTATTTTGATTAGACATAGCAATACTTCCTTTCTGCGGGCAAGCTCTTGTCACCCGTTCAGAAAGTATTATAACCGCAGCCTGCGGATATATTCACCCGACCTCATATCATCTGAAAAAAATGCCGCTGTCGGAGAAATCCTCGTTTTTCATATCCTCACGCTGCTTTTTCAGCTCGCAGGCAGTGTCAAAATTTTCCTTTTTTCTGGATTTGTCCCTCACCGTCAGCAGCACGGCAAGAAGCGCCGTACCTGTGAGCATCAGCATATCGGGGACACTGAGCCCCAGCTTTTCCCTGAATATCCACAGCCCTCCCGCACCTGCCGTCATAATGGCGGCAGTCACGGCAAGCAGTGGATTTTTCCGCATCTTCGGTTCATATTCGTGAAATACCATTTGAAATTACCCTTTCGGAAGCTCAGGCTTTTTTGCCAGCAAAGCGCTTTTTGCGTCCGCTGTCCGCAGAGAAATTCATCGTAAACAGCAGATCGGACGTAAACATCTTCACAGCCAGATACATACAGACCGCAAAGAAAACCGCCTGGTAAATAAGTCCGCCGATAACAAGCGAGGTGTGCCCGAACATAAGATTTGTCATCGCCGTGTAGGTGTGAGTAAAGGGGATAATGTACATAATGCCCCTGAAAACAGGTGACAGGCTGTTAACGTCCGCAAACAGCGTTACGAAGAAGGGTATCATCGTCACCATCATCACAGGCATAATAAGTGTCTGCACCGATTTCGTGTCCGTAGCCATAGCGCCCAGGATAAGGGATATCGAAAGACCTATGGCAATTGTCAGGAACAGGTCGAGCCCGAACATCACCATATCGCCTGCACTGAGGGTCATACCGAGACTTTTCATAGCCTCAGCCCCCGACATAATGCCTGCGGAATTGTCCGCCGCACCGGATTCAAGCTCAGCCGTAGCCCCGCCCATCATATTCTGCATATAGAACGCAAAGCCGATTATCATAGCCCCCGCATTGAGCAGAGCCACAATAACAGCGGATATCATCTTGGCACTAAGCACCGTGAGCCTTGAAACGGGAGCGGACATAAGAGTTTCAAGGGTCTTGTCGATCTTTTCCGTGGAAATAGCCGTCATTATCATCTGAGAAGCCATAAGGATAAGGAAGAAAACCGCAAAAGGAGCTATCATCGACTGGCTCATAAGCATACCTATGAGCATATCCGAGGACACCTGAACGGTCTTTCCGTTAGCCGAAGTGTATTCGACTGTTACAAGAGGCTTGTTGATAAGCGCCTTTTCATCGTCATTCATACCCATTTTCACAGTCTCGGTGTAATCCTTGATGTAATCTGAAATGGAGGAGGTAAGGCTTGAAGCGGAAATATTCTGCATTGAAGAGGTAAGACCGCCGCCCGTAACAAGGCTCACGCAGTCCACGCTCACAGCTTCGTTTCCGTTTAATACCCTGTCACCGAAGCCCTCGGGGATAATAACGAGATTTTTGATGTCAAGCCTTTCCATTTCCGCCTGATAATCGTCTGATCCAAGTGTCACCACAGTCGGCTCGGCACCGTGATCGGGGAGCTTTGCTATCATATCGGCAGTAAACTGCGACCCGTCAAGATCGGCGATGTTCACTTCCGAGTTGTTGAACGCCTCGTTCATCGCCCCGCCCATAACATTGCCCATAACAATGAGCAGTACGCAGGTGAATATCATTGAGAAGATAGCCTGAGGGGTGAGCAGCTCTCTCAGTTCCTTTTTAACAAGATTACCTAACTTCATCGTTCTGCACCACCCTTTCAAAGACCTCTTCAAGATTGGCAGCATCATAGCGTTCCTTAAGCTCAGCCACGCTTCCCGTCACCATAAGCTGACCGTGGGACATAATTCCCACCCTGTCCGAAACAAACTCGATCTCCAGCATATTGTGGGACGAGAGCAGGAAGCTCATACCTTCCTCAGCCGAAAGCCGTTTTATGGTTTTTCTGATGTCAAGAGCGTTTATAACGTCAAGACCCGAGGTAGCCTCATCAAGTATTGCAAGCTTGGGGCGTGTCATAACGGCACGGGAAAGGAGCAGCTTTCTTATCATACCTCTTGAATAGCCGCCTATCTTTTCCTCCAGCCTGTCTCCCAGACCGCACATATTGACCGCACGGTTAACATACCTGTCAATTTCCTCCTTGTCGGAAGAGAAAAGCCCCGCCATAAAATAAAGGTAGTCCATACCCGTCATAGTCTTGTAAGCGCCTGCTTCATCGGGCAGATATGTAATAGCCTGACGTACCTTGTCAGGCTCGGTAATGATGCTGTGACCGTCCACGAAAGCGTCGCCGTCCGTGGGCTTTATAAGCGTGGATATCATTCTTATGGTGGAGGTCTTGCCCGCACCGTTGGGACCTATGAGAGCGAATATCTCGCCCTCGCCAACGGTAAAGCTTACGTCCTTTACCGCCATAACTCCCTTTTTATACGCCTTTGACAGACCCTCTGTCCTTAATACATCAGCCAAATAAAAAACCTCCCTTAGCTGTTTAAAAATCACAACTCAAAATCATTGCTTATCTCTGCTTTCTCCCACAAAAAAGACAGTACACCGTTTTTATCATTTACATATGTATATACAATATGGCAGATTACATCATTCTCAAAATAAGCAGCACTTATAAAATCCAATTCATTTTTGGGAATATCCGCAAAAATATTATCAAAAATATCTTGAGGTGAAGTTGAATTGAATTTTTCAAAATCAGTGTACTCATTTGATCCTATATCGATCATTTCCATTATTTCAGTATCATTATTACAAATTCCCGATACCGCAATAACGTCCTTATACCATATTTTATAATAAGATGTACCGTTTCCATAGTCATCTGGCTCTTCTGCACGAAAATCATCACTCAAAGCAAGAATATCGCTCACCTTGCAGGGCAGAGTAAGCTGATAGCCGTCAATTGTTACCATTTTGCTTATTCTTTCAGCCGACCACCCTTCGGGAAAAGACGTTATAACGTCACCTGTTTCATTGTTTACAAGATAAAGACTGCCGTTTTCGTCATATTCTTTTCTGTATTTGGGCTCTTTAATGTCCGAAACTGCCTCGCTTGTGCTGTACGTGCTTTCGGAAAAGACTTTTTCATTGCTTTCCTGCACCCCCGTTTCACCGCACCCCGCAAGCAGAAAAGAAGAAACCAGCACCGCCAGAATTCCATTTTTAACTTTATTCATTTTATGTCCCCCTTATTTAAATAGTTTTTTGAGCCTTGCCTCAGTCAACGCAATTGCCCCAAGCATAAAAACAAGCTGAAAAGCCTCTTCCCCCAGGATAAAAAAGTAAAAACCGTTATCCGCTTCCTTTATCTTCAAAGCGGAGAAAATGCCGCAGACAACAGCAAAAATACCCGTGAAAATGCCGGACCCGAGCCACAGCTTCCCGCATATCCTGTGAGCTGCCACCCAGCATTTCGGTGAAGACATAGACCGCTTTGTTCTGTACCCCACAATGTCGTTCATATCGGGCGGGTCAAATAAAAACCACCTGCCGCAAATGACCATTGTAAGCGGCAGTATCAGATTTAAAGCCGACAGCATTATTACCGCAAACATTTTAATCCCTCCGTTAATTATATCACAATCAAAGATACAATTCAACAAAATTTTAATATTATAATCGATTCTAATGCAATTTTAATCTTTGACGATGCCTGTAGCGGCATCTTTTTCGCCGTCATACGTCACCGATCCGTCGTTTATGAGCTGATCTAAGAACACCTTGACATTTTCAAACTTTTCGGTGTGACCGTCGGGAAATTCAAAAATAAATGGCTCGTTAAGCTCGGGAGCTTCTCCGGGGGGATAGTTCACAGCCCTTTTGGGAGCGGCTTTTTTCCTTTTTTTCACGCATTCCGTCAGCAGATATTCTATCTGACCGTTTATCGAGCGGAAATCGTCCTCCGCCCACCGTGCCAGTTCATCGTAAAGGGAAGCGGAAAGCCTGAGGGGCACCTGCTTTTTTCCCTTTGTCTTATCATTTTCAGCCAAACGCTTCACCTCCGGATTGATTTATTTAATGGTTGTGTGGGACGGTTATCCCGTCCGTTCTGACCGCTCAGCTTTTCTGCAAAAAAAGAACGGTAACAAGCACAATGACCCCGATAATATTCACATAGACCGCAAAAATAATATTGCTTTTCATACCGATCATCGGGAACAGCATAACGGGAATTGTCAGTAAAAGCATTTCAATGCTCACCGCCGAAAGAATTTTGTCAAGCCTTTTGCGGTCACCGTATCGTTGTCGGCGGCTATCGCAAACCCTGCATTCAGCATCTGAGTAAAAATAAAATTTGTCAGTGTCACTATAACAGCGCCGACTGCAATGTTGCCGCTTATAAATATCACCGCCAAAGGAACGAAAACGGCAGCGGCGATACCGAGACATATCCTGCATATCCTGCCTGCCATAAAATTCACGTTCCCTTTTCGCCGCAAAGCACCCTTGCCCTGCCGAATGAGCGCACAGCAAACCATACGATGCCCGCCGTGATGACCGCCATTATGGGATATACCGCCCACATTGGTATGACCTGCCTCTGATAAAGAGCTGCGGGCAGGTCGCAAACGGCGTGGAGCAGTATCGAAACGGGGAACAGCCACAGCTTTTCTTTGACCCGTGCGCTCTCAAAAACGATAACGGACATTGCCGTGTGGAACGTCATCGAAATTATCCGCTCCAAAAGACTGCAAACCACCTGTACCGCCGTAAGCTCCGATACCGCAGAAAGCTGTGAACGCACAAGCTCCGCCGTTTCCGCATTACCGCCCGAGGACATCGCTATTAGCTCCTCAAAGCCGACATTGTTCAGCATTACAGCCGTTAATGCAGTGCCGAGAATTGACAGCCCAGCAAGCAATATTGCCTCCGCACCGCCGTGACCCAGTCCGAACATTACAGCTTCTTTCGGGTCATTCCTATTTTTCATAACCGTCTTAAAAGCCGCAAACCTGCCTGTTTCCTCAAAAATGCCCGCAGCGAGTATGCCGTAAATCACGTACATCACCGTGCTTTTTCCCACAAGCGGCAGCATAACGGTGTGGAGCAGCTGTTCAAGAATGAGTGCGAACAGAATGAAAACGCCGCAACCAATGAAAAATGACGATATCTTCACATCTTTGTTTTTTGCCTTAAAAACCGCCATTGCCACGAAAGGCAGCACAGTGCAAAGCCCTCCGCAGATAAATAACAATGCTATTATACCACCCGAAACCATTTCTGTCCACCCTTTTTAAGCGAATTTATCAGTATATGGAACCGCTGTTCACGATAGGCTGAGCGTCCTTGTTTCCGCAGAGCACAACGAGAAGATTTGAGACCATCTGAGCCTTTCTCTCATCATCAAGCTCGCAGACCTTGTTCTCGGTAATGCGTTCAAGCGCCATTTCAACCATTCCCACAGCGCCGTCAACGATTTTCTGCCTTGCCTCGATTATCGCCGCCGCCTGCTGTCTCTGGAGCATAGCCGCCGCAATTTCGGGAGCATAGGCAAGGTGGGTGATGCGTGCCTCGATGACCTCAAGCCCTGCATTTTCCACCCTGTTCTGAAGCTCGTTTTTCAGATTTTCCGCAACCTCAGCCGATGAACCTCGGAGGGACTTGCCTGCCTCGTGGCTCACGTCATAGGGATAAAGGCTCGCCACGTCCCGGAGGGTGGAATCCGCCTGAATTGAAATGTACTCCTGATAATTGTCAACATTGAACACAGCCTTTGCGGTGTTTGCGATCTTCCAGATAACCACAATGCTGACCTCAACGGGATTTCCGTCCTTGTCGTTTATTTTCTGCTTCTGATTATTGAGGGTCATCGCTTTGAGCGAGAGCTTTTTGGAAACGGTGGAAGCAGATCTTACCTCAGCCTGACCGTTTGCGGAAACGGAAACGCCCGTCTTCGATGAAAGCTCAGCGTCCCTTGCGGGATTTACGGCAGTTGAGAACGGATTTACGAAGAAAATGCCGTCCTTTTTCAGAGTGCCCGTGTATTTTCCGAAAAGGGTGAGAACGAGAGCTTCGTTGGGGCGGACAACCTTGATGCCCATAAACGGGATCCAGCCGATGCACAGCCAGATGAGGCATATCACCATAAGGGGAATGCCGAAGGTGGGGGTGTCGCTGTCAAGGTCCATTCCCGCAGGAATTATGCCTGCAATGGCGGCGATGTAAAGAATTATCGTCAGAATTGCGATCACAAGACCGTTGGGGGCGTGAAGCTCCTTTTCTTCGATCTCACCCATAACCTTTTTGCTCATAAAAAAACCTCCCTGTTATTCAAAAAAAGTGATTGAATTGAAATGATATCATTTTGATATCATTATAATAACACATCTTTCCGATTTTGTCAAGAGGGGGGCAAAAAATATTTGTTTATACTAACTTACAATAATTGGAAATTTCATCACACAATATTACCATATAATTTAACAAATAAGAGTTAAACCGTCCGCACTTATATGGTATAATAGCTTTGTATGTGAAATTGAAAAGGAGAGATATTTTTGAAAAAGCTTCTCATTTATATGAAAGGCTACATCAAGGAATGCATTCTCGGACCGCTTTTCAAGCTCCTTGAAGCGCTCTTTGAGCTGTTTGTGCCTTTGGTGGTGGCGGCGGTCATCGACAACGGCATTGCGGTGGGGGACAAGCCTTACATTGTGAAAATGTGCCTGGTGCTGGTGCTGCTGGGCTTTGTGGGTCTTGCGTTCTCCATTACGGCGCAGTATTTTGCGGCAAAGGCTTCTGTAAGCTTCGTTGCACGGCTTCGCCACGTGCTTTTTGAGCACATTCAGAAGCTGTCCTATTCCGAGCTGGACGAGCTCGGCACCTCAACAATGGTCACACGTATGACCAGCGATATGAATCAGGTGCAGAACGGCGTTAACCTGACTCTGAGACTTCTGCTTCGTTCGCCCTTCGTGGTTTTCGGCGCAATGGTAATGGCGTTCACCATTAATGCACAGGCGGCTATGATATTCGTTTATGTCACAATTCTGCTTCTTATCGTGATTTTCGCAATTATGCTCTGCTCCATTCCGCTTTACAGAAAGGTGCAGCAGAAGCTTGACGGCGTTACTTCGGTCACAAGAGAGAACCTCACAGGCGTTCGTGTTATCCGTGCGTTCTGCAAGGAGGGGGAGGAGACTGAGAGATTTGTTTCCCGAAACTCCGAGCTCACCCATTCCCAGGAATTTGTGGGAAGGATTTCCGCTCTTATGAACCCTGTGACCTACATCATCATCAATCTGGGTATAATTTTCCTTATCAACAGGGGTGCGATAAACGTTGACCGGGGAATAATCACTCAGGGCGCTGTTGTGGCTCTGTACAACTATATGTCGCAGATACTCGTTGAGCTGATAAAGCTTGCAAACCTTATCATCAATATAACAAAGAGCATTGCCTGCGGAAACCGCATTCAGGCGGCGCTTGAAACCGAGCCCTCCGTTACCGACGGCAGGGGCGGCACCGAAAACGGTGAGTATGCGGCTGAATTCAGGCACGCTTTTCTTAAGTACAAAAATGCGGGCGACTACGCTCTTTCGGACATTGATTTTACCGTGAAAAAGGGTGAGACCATAGGCATTATCGGCGGCACGGGCTCGGGAAAATCTTCTCTTGTAAATCTTATCCCGAGATTTTACGATGTGTGCGGGGGAAATGTTCTTGTAAACGGCGTTGATGTCAAGGATATGGCTGTTTCCGACCTTCGTGACAGGATAGGCGTTGTTCCCCAGAAGGCTGTGCTTTTTAAGGGAACTATCCGTGAAAACCTGCTCTGGGGCAATGAAAATGCAAGTGACGCAGACATTGAAGAGGCTGTAAAGGCGGCTCAGGCTCTTGACGTTATCAAGGCAAAGGGCGGCTATGACTGCGAGATAGAGCAGGGCGGAAAGAACCTTTCGGGCGGTCAGAGACAGCGCCTTACCATTGCGAGGGCGCTGGTGAGAAAGCCTGAGATACTCATTCTCGATGACAGTGCCTCCGCTCTTGACTTTGCCACCGATGCGGCGCTGAGAAAGTCTCTCCGTGAGCTTGACTATTCTCCTGCGGTGTTCATTGTTTCACAGCGCACCTCCTCCATTCTCCACGCCGACAAGATTATCGTTCTCGATGACGGAAAGGCTGTCGGTATCGGTACTCACGCAGAGCTTCTTGAAAACTGTGGGGTCTATAAGGAAATTTACAATTCACAGTTCAAAAAGGAGGCGGTCTGAGTGGCGGCAAAGGCAAAGATCCCAAGCGGAACTCTTAAAAAGGTTTTCATTTACGTTAAAAGATACATTCCGCTTATCGTCATTTCCGTGCTGACGGCGGCGGCTTCGGTGGGGCTGACGCTGTATGTTCCCGTTCTTGCGGGCAATGCCATTGACTGCATTGTGGGAAAGGGAAATGTTGATTTTGCAAAAATTGCGGATATTCTTCTGAAGATCGGCATTACTGTGGGCATTACCGCTGTTGTGCAGTGGGTGATGAACACGGTCAACAACAGGATAACCTATCACGTTGTGCGTGATGTGAGAAACGAGGCATTTGCGAAGATGCAGAAGCTTCCTCTCAGTTACCTTGACGTTCACCCCGCAGGCGAGACTGTCAACCGCATCATTGCCGATGCAGACCAGTTTGCGGACGGTCTGCTTATGGGATTTACACAGCTTTTTACGGGCGTTATCACCATTCTTGCCACTCTCATTTTTATGCTGAGCATAAGCTGGAAGATAACTCTTACGGTGGTTGTGCTCACACCCCTTTCACTTTTCATCGCAAAGTTCATTGCGGGAAAGACTTATTCGATGTTCCGTCTCCAGTCCGAGACAAGGGGCGAACAGACTGCTTTCATTGACGAGATGATCGGCGGTCAGAAAATCGTTCAGGCTTTCGGCAGAGAGGAAAAGAGCCTTGAAAAGTTTGACGAGATAAACGACAGGCTTGCAAAATGCTCTCTCCGTGCCACATTCTTCTCATCTATCACAAACCCCTCGACGCGTTTTGTAAACAACGTTGTTTATGCGGCGGTGGCTCTTACGGGCGCTCTGACCTGCGTTGCTACGGCGGGGGCGGCTGTTCCCTTTACTGTGGGTCAGCTCTCTGTGTTCCTTTCCTATGCAAATCAGTACACAAAGCCTTTTAATGAGATATCGGGCGTGGTTACGGAGCTTCAGAATGCTCTTGCCTGCGCTGCAAGGCTTTTTGAGCTTATTGAGGAAGAACCCCAGATACCCGACAAGGAAAATGCGGCGGTGCTTTCCGACCCCAAGGGCAATGTAAAGCTTGAAAATGTATGCTTCTCCTATGTGTCTGACAGGAAGCTTATCGAGGATCTGAACCTGAACGTCAAGCCCGGTCAGAGGGTGGCTATCGTTGGTCCTACGGGCTGCGGAAAGACCACTGTTATAAATCTTCTGATGAGATTTTACGATGTGGACGGCGGTTCTGTAAAGGTGGAGGACATTGACATAAGGGATATGACAAGGGCAAGTCTGAGACAGAATTACGGTATGGTGTTACAGGAAACGTGGCTCAGGGCGGGTACTGTGAAGGAAAACATTGCTATGGGCAAGCCTGATGCCACTGATGAGGAAATTATTGCGGCGGCAAAGGCTTCTCACGCTCACGGTTTCATCAAGAGACTTTCAAATGGCTATGACACGGTGATAGGCGAGGACGGCGGCAGTCTTTCTCAGGGTCAGAAGCAGCTTCTGTGCATTGCCCGTGTTATGCTCTGTCTCCCCCCGATGCTCATTCTTGACGAGGCGACATCTTCCATTGATACACGCACCGAGATAAAGATTCAGGAAGCCTTTGCACGGCTTATGGAGGGCAGGACAAGCTTTATCGTTGCTCACCGCCTTTCGACGATACGTGAGGCTGATGTTATCCTTGTTATGAAAGAGGGTCACATCATCGAGCAGGGAAATCACGAATCCCTCCTTGCAAAGAATGGCTTCTATGCAAAGCTGTACAACAGCCAGTTTGCGGATTGAGGGGGAATTATGAGAAAAACGATCGCAATTTTTATGGCTATGGTCTCTTCGCTGGTATGCGCCTGCGTGGACGCTCCTGCGGAGAGTGACCGTACATCGGATACAACTACTATTGAAAGCGAGGTCACAAAAATGGACTACAAGGCACTTGGCAAGCCGCTGGTGGCACTTACATTTGACGACGGTCCCAATCTTATCACCACACCCCTGGTACTTGATGTGCTTGAAGAAAACGACGTGAGAGGTTCGTTCTTTCTCGTTGGAAACAACATCACCGAGAGCACCGAAAAGGTGGTGAAGCGGGCATATGATATGGGCTGTGAGATCGACAATCACTCAAAGACCCACTCGGCTATGACCGAGATGAGCCCCGAGGACATCAGGGCGGAAATTGATTTTGTCCGTGAAAAGGTGAAGGACATTACGGGAGAGGACACAAAATTCTTCCGTCCGCCGTACATTGCGGTGAATGACGCTATGTATGATGCTATCGATATGCCTTTTATCTGCGGCGTTGGCTGCAATGACTGGGAGGACAGCGTTTCCGCCGAGGAAAGAGCCGAGCGCACCTTAAAGCAGGTGAAGGACGGCACGATAGTGCTCCTCCACGATATGCAGGGCAATTCAAAGACCGTTGAGGCACTCAAGACCATTATCCCTACCCTGAAAGATGAGGGCTACGAATTTGTTACCGTTTCGGAGCTTTTTGAGGCTAAGGGCATTGAGATAAGCGGCGATGACAGAAATCTTTACACCTTTGTGGAAGAGAAAAAGTAAGATGAGATAGAGCAAGCCCCGCCCGCAGCCTTTTTGGTTGCGGGCGGGGCTTTTATTATCAGCCGATGTTTTTAAGAAAAGCGATTATTTCGGCGGCATTTGTGTCGGGTTTTACCTTGGGCATTGTTTTTATTATCGTTCCGTTTTCGTCGATAACGTATGTTGTTCTTACAACTCCCATTGAGATCTTTCCGTAATTTTTCTTTTCCTGCCATACATCATAGGCTTTTATGGCGGAAAGCTCTGGGTCGGACAGGAGAATGAACGGCAGGTCGTATTTCTCCGCAAATTTTGCGTGGGAAGCGGCGCTGTCCTTGCTTATTCCCACCACCTGCACGTCCATAGTGCGGAAATCGTTGTATGCGGCGGCAAATGCGCACGCCTGCCTTGTGCAGCCGGGGGTGTTGTCCTTGGGGTAAAAGTAGATTACAAGCTTTTTGCCTGCAAAATCAGACAGGGAATATGTTTTTCCGTCCTTATCGCTGAGGGTGAAGTCGGGGGCTTTGGTGTTTTCGCTGAGCATATTTTCAGTCCTTTCTTATGAAGACAGATCTTTATTTTCTCACGCTGTTGTAATAATCCTGCATTGTTCTGGCATCTTCCGTCTGGGTGCCTGCGCTTTCGCAGATGAATGTGGGCGACCAGTCCCTTTCGGCGATAAGCTCCATAAGGGGCTCGTAATCGGGTCCGAAGCCCTGATTGTCGGCAAATGTAAGGTGCATTTTTTCGCCGCCCTTTTCGGTGAACATTATTTTTGAGAAGTGGCTGTGGAATTTGCGGGCACGCTCTATGCCGAGTCCGTTTTCAAGCTTATCAAGCATATCGGCATAGTCCTGCTTGGTCTTTATGCCGCCGAAGGTGCGGGCATTCAGGTGCCCGAAATCAACGGTGGGGAGGAATGTATCGTCAATTTTGCATATCTCGATGACCTCTTCAAGTGTGCCCAGCTGATTTACCTTGCCCATTGTTTCGGGGCAGCAGATGATATCCTCAAGCCCCTCGGAGATAAGCGCCGCACGGGCTTTTTTCATTGTGTCCCTGGCAAGCTCAAGGGCTTCCGCACGGGATATTTTTGCGCAGGAGCCGCTGTGGATAACGATGCGCTGTGCTCCCATTGCCTTGGCGGCTTTGGCGGAGGCGAGGATATAGTTTATGGAATTGAGACGCTTTTCCTCGTCTGTGCCTGAGAGGGAGATGAAGTAGGGGGCGTGGAGGGAGAGGGTCATTCCTGCGTTTTTAAAGGCTTCGCCTATTTCACGGGCGGAGTCCTCGGATATCCTTACGCCCTGTCCGCACTGGTATTCAAAGTGGGTGAGGTCAAATTTTTTCAGATATTCGGGGAGCTGGGTGGATTTTTTGTAGCCCATTGCCTTGAAGCTTTCCGCACTTCCTGCGGGACCGAAAACTGCACTCATTTTTATTCTTCCTTTCTTATACTAATTCTCGATCGTTCTATAGACAAAATCGACAGATAGAATTAGTATTATTGGTTATCGAAATATTCTTTGCCGTTTGTGGGATAATAGTATGTTCTGATATAGCCGTCGGTGGAGACTATGACAAATTCGTTGGTGCTTTCGAGGTAATACACGTCGTCGCCGTCCTCTTTTTCAAGCTTATGGAGGGCATCGGGAGAGGTCACGACTGCTGCCGCTGCGGCTTCATATTCTTCGGGGGTGGCAAATCCCATTTCCCTGCCGTGCTTTTCGTAATGGTCGTTAAGGCGGTCTTGATTGCGGAAATGGAGTGAGGGGGCTGCGGCTGCTGTGGTCGGGGGTGTTGTTTCTGTTGTTGTTTCTGAAATGATTTCGGCAGCTGTGACGGAAGATTCGGTTGATTCTTCGGAAGATGCGGATATTTCCGATTCCTGCTTCGGCGCTGATGTATCTGAGAATGTTTCGGCTGCGGTCAAAACTGATGCAGCATTTTCAGTGACGGCGGAGGTGGTTTGGATAGGCTCATATGATATGAATATATCGGTGAGCTTTGTGACTGCCGAAAATACAAGCCCTGCCGCTAAAATGAGAATGAGAAGATATGCGGGGAGCTTTGTTTTCTTAGGGGGTGGGGTACGGCGGCTTGTGGGACTTGCGGCGGGGGAGGAGGTTTGTCTGCCCTTGCGCTTGTCACGGCAGGCTTTGCAGCGGTTCGGGAGCTCAAAGCCTTTTGAACGGTAAAAATCTATTTCGCCGTCGGTGAGGGTGAACTCTTTGCCGCAGTCACGGCACTTTTTTGTTATCATTTCAAAGGTCTCCTTTTTATGCAGCTGTCAGCAGCAGTCATAATTGAACAGCACGTTTGAAAAATCCTTGTTTTTCAGTGCTTCGGGAGTGATGAAGAAATTGCCCACGCCCATATCTCCCCACATTATGTTCAGGTCGTCTTCCGGGTAGCTTTGGAGCTGGAAAAGGAGAATCGTATGGTCTGCTGTGCCCTTTTCGGCAGAGCGGGGGTCACGCTGGGCGAAGTCGGGATATCCGCCGATGCAGGAGGTGCTGTTTTCCATAAAGTCAAAGACATCTTCAAGGGTTTTGCCGTCGGCATAGATCCCCTCATATGCATCATAGACCGAGGTTATTTTTTGATTTGTTAGGCGGCTGTAGGCACGGGCAAAGGCTGTGTCAAAGCGGAAATCAGCGGGGGTGGGGGAGCATTCCTCGGGAGCGTGGGGACAAAGGCGGTATTCGCCCTCAAAGGGGAAATCACCCTTTGGTATCGTCGGCATATCCTCGTCGGTCATAAGCTGCGAGGTGTCGGTGATAACATTTTCGTGATATATCACTCTGAAGCCGTTCTGACAGCAGCCGTCGGTGAAGTCCATTCCGTAAATTGCTTCTTCATCATCGCAGGAGCAGTAAAATTGCAGGATACCCTGTGTGGGAAAATCGGGGATATGGGGCAGTGCGCCGAAATTCAGCTGTGCGAGGAAGCGGAGGGGCTTGCCCTCGTATGCTCCGCTTTTTCCCACGGGATAGGGATAGCCCTTCGGCATATAGGGAACGCCGCCAAGCTTGCTGTCAAACACGCTTGTATGGGCTTTTTTCGGTATCAGGGGTATCATCGGGAGGGTGCTCAGTTCTCTGCGGACTTCATTTGTGATGCTCACAAGAGGAACTTTTTCGGGGGAGGGGAGTGCGGGCTTTGGCTTGTTCTGATTTTTCGGATCGGACTTTGCACGGCGGGCGGCTTCCCTTTCACGCTCCGCTTCCGCATTTGCGGCTTCTTCCGCTGCTTTTTTGTTCTTTTTTACTCTGAAAAATGCTGCGGCAGTTCCGCCCACAAAGCCTGCGGCAATGAAAATAATATCAATTTTAAAGTCTATTGACCATACTGTGCCTATATTTTTGGCGCTGTCACGGACGGCAAAGATAATGCCTAAAATTCCGAAGAAATAGAGTATTCCAGCCCAGCCGAGGAGTTTGAAAATTATTCTTCCGAGACCTCTCATATTATGTCGCTCCTTACAGATGTTTTTTGGGGAGAAACGGTTTTTCTGCCGCTCTTTTTATTTTGAAAAAAACTGTTTTTTCGGGTTCGATAGGGGGGACGAGGATCGATTTTATGCCGAATAGTTTTGCGCCGAGAATGTCG
>CAKSPU010000024.1 GCA_934486875.1 uncultured Oscillospiraceae bacterium | reverse complement strand
CGTAGGAGAGGGGAAAGTCTGCATTTTTGTTGGGTTTATTTCTTTCCCCTCTCCTTAGGTTGTCCCTTTGCATACTCGCTAACAAACCCAAGCAAAATTAAATATCAATCCGAACAAATCAATCAAGTTACGCTTTAATCAAAGCGGGACGGGAAACCCGTCCTCTACATATATATAATACTCCCAAATTTCAAAAAAAAGCCACTTTTGACATTAACATCAAAAGTGGCTTTGAATACATATATTGCTGCCTGACTTGTATCAGTCAGTTTAAAATGCAAAAATTACTGAGCAGCGTTGAGCTTCTTAGCAAGCTGGCTCTTCTTTCTTGCAGCCTTGTTCTTGTGCATAAGACCCTTAGCGCAAGCCTGGTCAACCTTCTTGATAGCGAGCTTTACAGCCTCAGGAGACTTCTCAGCGTCAGCAGCCTTGATAACAGTCTTAAGGTTGGACTTTATCATCTTGTTCTGAAGAGTCTTAGCTGCGATAACCTTTACTCTCTTCTTAGCGGACTTAATATTAGGCATAATCATTACCTCCAAAAAATTGTTCGTAGTATTTTTTAATATTTCGGATCGTGTGTGAATAAAAGCCATAGACACGGTGTTGGCTTTTGAGGAGCGTAATGACATCGTTCCCTGAAATCACGCTTGCAAATCCTGCGGAAAACGCCCACTTGTCGGCCCGGACGCTTTCAGACATAATATTATTATACCATCGCACATATATTTTTTCAATATCCTATCATATAAATTTTTTCTGTCGATTCGAGAATTATTTTGGTGATTATGCACATATTATCATCATAACAGTTCAGGAAAGGAATGACCATTATTATGAGCAGTTCAAAATACTCCAGAACAGACCTTGCCGTTGAGATGATAGACCCCGACAGGGACAGCCTGCCAAAAGGGATAAAGCGGCGCATACGAAAAAGCAGCGTCTGCACAATTACCGAGATAAACGTGACAGATGACATTGCAGGCATCAGGATAGGCAAGCCCAAGGGCACGTACATCACTATCGAGACCGACCGTCTTTCCGCTCACCCCGAGGATTTCGGCGAGCAGTCTCAGAATATTGCCGACGAGCTGACGGCGCTTATCCCCGACAGGAGCCATATTCTCATAGCTGCTCTCGGAAACGAAAGCATAACCCCCGATGCACTGGGTCCCCTTACAGCCAAAAGGGTAATTGCAACAAGACATATTGCGGGGGAAAATGCGGGAGCTGTGCTGTCGGAGCTGCCTTTAAATATGGTCTCAGTCCTTTTGACGGGGGTTATGGGTCAGACGGGAATCGAGTCCTCGGAGCTTGTAAAGGCTGTCTGCGAAAAAATCAAGCCCTCCTGCGTAATTGTGATAGATGCCCTTGCCTGCAATGATATTTCCCGTCTCGGCACAACGATACAGCTTTCCGACAGCGGGATATCTCCCGGGTCGGGTGTCCAGAACCGCCGCAAGGAGCTGTCCCGTGACACTCTCGGGGTGCCTGTTATCGCCGTTGGCATTCCCACTGTTGTTGATATGCACAGCATTGTTCACAGCATCACGGGCACTCCTCCTGACAAGCACCTGCCGAATATGATGGTCACGCCGAGAGATATTGACAAGATGATCGAACGCTCCGCTCATCTCCTTGCATTTGCTCTGAACCGTGCGGCACAGCCTGAGCTTTCCGATGAGGATATTCTTTCGATGATGTAAAAAAATATAAAATGTTCCACGTGGAACAAAAAATGCCCGTGAAACACTCACGGGCAAAAATCATTCCATTGTACTTACCGTTCCGACTGTTTCCGAACCAGATTCGGTCGCTGCTGTTTCCGCAGTTGTCACGATAACCGTTTCAGATGCGGTCACTGTTGCAGAAATGCTTTCCGATACGCTTGATGATGTGCTTTCGGTGGTCGGTGCTTCAGAGCCGCTTTCAGATGTCACTATCTCTTCAGAAATACAAAATTCCGAGAAATTCACGGTCATTTTCGGAGATGATACAGCCATAGAGGTTATGACACCGTCACCGTCGAACACCGCATTTATGCCGTCACAGCCATATACCCATCCGCCGTTATCCCCCGAGGATAGCTCCGCACCGTTTTCAAGGTCGAGAGCAATTTTATCGAGAGAGGCAAACAGTGCGGACACGGGGGAATTATCCGACACATTTTCGGCACTGACACCCATTGACAGCTCCCCGAGTGATGATGAAAGGTCGCCGTCGCAGGAGGTGAGCTTCATTCCCGCAATCGTATCGGGAGAGGTTATGCTCATTTCCCAGAAGCCCTTTCCAAGACGTTTAACTGTACCCGAAAAGGCAAATTCACACTCCTCATTGCTGTCGCCGCCGGGAGGGATTATCCCCGCTGTTACCTCGCATTTGCAGGCATATCCCCCGTCAAGCTTAGGACGGGGAGCACCGGTCAGTTCGGTCACGGAACAGGCTGTGATCCCTGCCGCAATCATTATAGGAGTAAAAATTTTAAGAAAGCAGTGCTTCATAAATACGTTCCTTCCGCCCACTGTGGGCAATTTATTCGGAACGCATCATTTTCCAAGCCTTGCGAAAACGTCAGGGAGTGCCATAGCTGCGTCGGTTGGGAGCATTCCTGTTTTTGAAAGCACATCGGCGGCAATATCCGCTGCTGCTCCGAAAATGTACACTCCTGCGCTTGCGGCTTCAAAAAGCTTTTCGCCGTTCTCAGGCAGATCGCAGCGGTTTGAGGAAACAAGTCCCGAAATTATTCCCGTAAGCACATCGCCGCTGCCCCCACGGGAAAGCCCTCCGTTACCTGTGAACGAAGCTCTTGTCCTGCCATCGGGAGAGACGATATAGGTGGGATATCCCTTTGCGCATACCACCGCACCTGTAAGCTCCGCAAGCTTTTTCGCCATAGCCTGCCTGTCCGCCAGCACCTCCGCCGATGAAATGCCGAGAAGTCTGCCCAGCTCGGCAGGGTGAGGGGTCAGCACAGCCCTGCAATTTGCGTTCCTGATAATATCTATGCGCCCTGCAAGGCAGTTTAGACCATCAGCATCAATTATCAGGGGAATATTTTTTTCGCCGCATATTTTTACAACGCTTTCGGTGATTTTCAAACTGTCCTCGCTCATACCCATACCGCTTCCCAGGGAAACACAGGTCATTTTGCCTATCGTTTCGGATATTTCAGGAATATTTTCCTCTGAAATGCCCCCATTTTCATTTGGTTTCAGCTCGGTAAAGGTGCATTCGTAAATTCCAGAACCGACACGGTCGATTACTTTTGGCACTGATGCGAGGCGGACAAGCCCTGCACCGCTTCTGAGAGCACCTGTCACATTCATTGCTGCCGCACCGCTCATACTGCTGCTGCCTGCAATTATGAGGAGCTTTCCGAAGCAGCCCTTGTGGCACATCTCCCCTCTTTCGGGCACTGATACGGCTGCGGTCACATCGTCCATAAGCATAACTCCGCCCGATTTTTCTATTATCTCATCGGTTATTCCTATATCAGCCGTGACGATTTCGCCGCAGTGCTTTCTTCCGGGCATATGGAGCATACCTGCCTTTACTGCGCCGAATGTTACGGTCACGTCGAAATACGGCACATTATCCGGGCAGCTTCCGTTAACGCTGTCAGCTCCCGACGGAATATCCACAGCAAGCTTGAATGCATCGGAAACGGATATCTCTCCGAAAGCTTTCTTTATATCATCGGGAAGCTCACCGTGAAATCCTGTGCCGAAAACAGCGTCCGCTATTATGTCACAGCCCTGCAATTCCGTATCATTCAAAGGCTGTATTTTTATGTTTTTACTGCCGCATATCCTGTTATATTCATCAAAAGCGATACCCGTCTGCGGCTTTTCTGCGGCGAGTGCGACTGTCACAAATGCGCCTTTGTCCGCAAGATGACGGGCTATTACATATCCGTCACCGCCATTATTTCCTTTTCCGCAGAGCACAATAGCCTTTTTCCCGTTAACATCGAGCCGCTTTATGATTTCCGCAGCAGTGGCAGCACCTGCATTTTCCATAAGCTCAAGGTATGATACCCCGTTTTTATCGGTCATCGCTTCCGCAGCTTTCATCTGTTTCGGAGTTACAATATACATAATATCCTCTCGTTTATACAAAAAGGGTCTGCTTTTGGCAGACCCTTAAAATGCTATTTTGTGAGTTATCAGTTGATAACAGTCTTTTCAGTTTCCTTATCGAAGATATGGATCTTGTTAGGATCAATAGCAACCTTGATAGTATCCTGAGGACGAGCTGTGGATCTGGGATCAACACGAGCGGTAAGAGGAATACCTTCGCAGCTGAGGTAAAGGTATGTCTCAGCACCCATCATTTCGGTGATCTCAACGTCAGCCTCGATAATGCCTGTCTTAGCAGCGGAGAGGAACATTTCCTCATCGTGAATGTTCTCGGGACGGATACCCATAATGATCTCCTTGTCAACGAGCTCGGAAAGTGCGAGATCATCGACCTTAGCCTCGGGAATTTCAACGTAGTACTTCTTGCCTCTTGTTGTCTTGGTGTCTTCGGAACCGAACTCAACAGTGTACTTGCCTTCGATCTTTCTGAGAACAGCGTCGATGAAGTTCATCTGAGGAGATCCCATAAAGCCTGCAACGAACTGGTTTACAGGGTTGGTGTAAAGGTTCTGAGGAGAGTCTACCTGCTGAACGAAACCGTCCTTCATAACTACGATACGGTCACCCATTGTCATAGCCTCAGTCTGGTCATGTGTTACGTAGATAAATGTAGTACCGAGCTTCTGGTGGAGCTTGGAGATCTCAGTTCTCATCTGAGCACGGAGCTTTGCATCGAGGTTTGAAAGAGGCTCGTCGAGAAGGAATACCTGAGGCTCACGAACAATTGCACGACCGAGAGCAACACGCTGTCTCTGACCACCGGAAAGAGCCTTAGGCTTTCTGCTGAGAAGGTGTGAGATGTCGAGGATTCTTGCAGCCTCTTCAACCTTACGTGCGATCTCGTCCTTGGGGACCTTTCTGAGCTTAAGTCCGAATGCCATATTCTCAAATACTGTCATATGGGGGTACAGAGCATAGTTCTGGAAAACCATCGCAATATCTCTGTCCTTAGGAGCAACGTCGTTTACGAGACGGTCTCCGATGTAAAGTTCACCCTCGGAAATTTCTTCCAGACCTGCGATCATACGAAGTGTTGTAGATTTACCACAGCCTGAAGGACCTACGAGGATAATAAATTCCTTGTCCTTGATCTCAAGATTTACGTCTGATACGGCAACAACGCCACCGGGATATTTCTTATAGATGCCTCTGAGTGATAAGCTTGCCATTTAATGTGGACCTCCCTATTCAAAAATGCTGCCGATCATTACAAATATACTTATATCGGCTATAACTATATAATACCAAATTATTGACACAAATTTCAAGTCTCTTATTACCCAAACTTATAAAAAGTTATTTATTTAGTTTGACGAAAATAACACGGAGATGAAATTGTCGTTGGTAATTTATTACTGTTTTGCATAAAGATTTGAAACTTCTTTGTGCAAAATTTCCCTGCACTGTCCGAGGGGCAGATCGGGGTCAAGAGGAATGCCGCCTATACGCACTCTTTTAAGAAAAGTCACCCTGTTGCCCACAGCCTCCATCATACGCTTCACCTGATGATATTTTCCCTCGCAGATGATAAGGCGTACAATTTTCTCATCATCGGTGAATATGAGCTTTGCAGGGAGACATTTCTCGCCCCCGTCGATAGTAATACCCGCTTCAAATATTGCCTCGTAGCCCTTTTCGGCAGGCTTTTCGAGAGTGACCTCGTATTCCTTTTCAACGTGGCTCCTCGGGGACAGCATTTTATGCGCAAGAGCGCCGTCATCGGTGATGAAAACAAAGCCCTCGGTGTCCTTGTCGAGCCGTCCCGCAGGAAAAAGTCCCTTTCTGCGCAGCTCGGGCGGAATAAGCTCCACCACGGTGGGACTCAGCTCATCTTTGACTGCGCAGACCGTTCCCGCAGGCTTATTCAGCATAATATACAAATGTTCTCTGTAATTTATGTGCTTACCGCTGATAACAATGTCATCATTTTCGGGGTCAATGTGAACTTCTCCCGATCTGACGGGCTCGCCGTTCACAATTATCTGCCGCTTTTTTATCATCGCCTTGGCATCTGCACGGGAGATACCCGTCTGCTCCGCCGCAAATCTGTCAATTCTCATCTGATTTTCCTTTCACCGTTTTATTATGTGCATTTTTTCTCAGAACAACCGCAAATCAAATATTTTTATACTCACTTTTTCATTTGATGTTGTTGCAACAGATAATGATTTTTTCATTCTGTCTGCTGTATTATTATCTGAACCTTTCATATTTGCTAATGAGTAACCGCAAAATTATGCCGTTCAGACATCTCCGTTTATGTATTATACCGTTAAATCATACCATATTTGCGCAAAAAAATCAACATACACACAAAAATATGCATTATAGTTCAAAGTATCGGTAATTTTCCCTTGATTTTTTTCCCTCATATGGTATAATATAAATATGAGTGTCCAAAATGGGACAAAAAAATACAAAGGAATGAAAAAAATGCTGGATATCAGATTTGTCAGGGAAAATCCCGACGCAGTAAAAGAAAATATAAAGAAGAAGTTTCAGGATTCAAAGCTTCCTCTTGTTGACGAAGTAATTGAGCTTGATGCGCAGTCAAGAGCAGCTCAGCAGGAAGCCGACAAGCTCAGAGCCGACAGAAACCGAATCTCAAAGCAGATCGGTGCGCTTATGGGTCAGGGCAAGAAGGAAGAGGCTGAGGAGGCAAAGGCTCAGGTAGCTTCCTTCGGAAACCGTCTCGCAGAGCTTGAAGCACAGGAAGCAGAGCTTGCAGAAAAGATCAAGAAGATTATGATGACCATTCCCAACATCATTGACCCCTCTGTTCCTATCGGAAAAGATGACAGCGAGAATGTTGAGCTTGAGCGTTTCGGTGAGCCTGTCACCCCCGCATTTGAAGTTCCCTATCACACCGATATTATGGAAAAGCTGGGCGGAATCGACCTTGACGCTGCAAGAAAGGTTGCAGGAAACGGTTTCTATTATCTTATGGGCGACATTGCCCGTCTCCACTCCGCAGTTACCGCATATGCAAGAGACTTTATGATAAACAAGGGCTTTACCTACTGCATTCCTCCCTTTATGATAAGAAGCAGTGTTGTAACAGGCGTTATGAGCTTTGCTGAAATGGACGCTATGATGTACAAGATCGAGGGCGAGGATCTTTACCTTATCGGCACAAGTGAGCATTCTATGATAGGCAAGTACATCGACACTATCGTTGATGAATCAACTCTCCCCCACACCCTCACAAGCTATTCTCCCTGCTTCAGAAAGGAAAAGGGCGCTCACGGCATCGAGGAAAGAGGAGTTTACCGTATCCACCAGTTTGAAAAGCAGGAAATGATAGTTATTTCCAAGCCCGAGGACAGTATGGAATGGTTCCATAAGATGTGGCACTACACAGTTGAGCTTTTCCGCTCAATGGACGTTCCCGTAAGAACGATCGAATGCTGCTCGGGCGACCTTGCAGACCTTAAGGTTAAGTCCTATGATGTTGAGGCTTGGAGCCCCCGTCAGCAGAAGTATTTTGAAGTAGGAAGCTGCTCCAATCTCGGTGACGCTCAGGCAAGACGACTGGGCATAAGAGTAAAGGGCGCAGACGGCAAAAAATATTTTGCCCACACTCTTAACAACACTGTTGCAGCTCCCCCGAGAATGCTTATTGCTCTTCTTGAAAACAATCTCAATGAGGACGGTTCCATCAGGATACCTAAATCTCTCCAGCCTTATATGGGTGGCAAAGCTCTTATTGAAGTCAAGAAGTAATTTATTTATACTTTCATCTTTCATATGGTATAAAATCATACCCCGAACAAAATTAATTGTTCGGGGTATTTTCATTGTTCCACGTGGAACATTTTACTTATGCTTCACAGGGATCCATATTTCACTTTCATAGTCGGCTTTGCTGCTGTCGCCATTTGAGTACCACTCAATATTTGTGCCGAATGCTATCTCATAATCGGGATTTCCGGGCAGCCATTCACGGAAAATACGTGTGTTCACGGACTGCAATGCTCCCGGAAGAGGTCCGACACACCTGAACCTTGCCCACTCGGCATCGGGAAGCTCATAAACGGTCATACCTTCGGGCACGTCTCCGCCCTTATAAGCTCCCGCAATAAGATATCTGAACTTGTTTGCTCCCGCATCATCAATACATATGCCGAACTCACCTATTGAGTTTTCGGCAACTGCTTTTTCAGTGTCGTTTTCGGGTGTTTTTCCCCTCATCACCCCACCGAAATTGTCCGCAAACCTGTCCCACAGCTTCGGTATATCGGTGTAGGAAGTCTCCGACGATACGATGTACTCATATCCAATTACCTTAAATCCGCTCTTTTTTTCAACAACAAAATCCATATCATTTCCTCCTTGTATGATGACCTTGATTTTCAGAGGGAGAAATGTACGCAGCCTGTGAGGCGCTTTTCTGAGCTGCATCGGTGATATTCCGTGAAAGCGTGAAAAGGCTTTGGTAAAGCTTTCGGGAGTATCATAGCCGTATCTCAGAGCAATGTCAATGACCTTTTCATCACCGCTGAGAATGTCAAGCGCCGAAAGATACAGCCGCCTGTTTCGGATATACTCCCCTATTGAAATGCCTGTCATAACCTTAAATCCACGTTCAAGGTAGAACGGCGATATGCACACAGCTTTCGCCACATCATCGGGAGTTATATTCTCCAAAAGCTTCTCCTCCATAAAATCAACAGCCCGTCTGAGGCTTTCAGTCCAGTCCATTTCCTCACCTCCTGAAATAATGATATCATACCGAATGGATTTTGTCCTGTCATTTTCTGCTTTCTTATGTCAGAAAAATACCCTGTCAAAAAGGTATTTCCTAAATGACAGGGTAATATTTCAATCAGTAACAGGGCACTCGTTTTCGTCATCGGATTCCATTATAATAAGCTGATTAGCAATTCTCGAAAGGTCATCTTTGTCATTAAAGCTAATAGTTATCTTTCCCTTTTCGCCGTCTTTTCCGCTTATTTTAACAGATCTTCCCAGACGCTCCTTAAGGCTCAGCTCCATTTCAGTGTAATAATTCTTCACATTGCGGCTGACTGTCTCTTTTTGAACATCTTCCTTTGAAAGCTCTGCGGCGAGCTTTTCGGTCTGTCTGACACTGAGCTTTTCGCTTATAATAGTATTCAGCGCATAAATTAGGCTGTCTTTATCCTCAATTGAAAGCAGCACCTTTGCGTGTCCCACAGATATCTCACCATTGCTTAGAGCAGTCAAAGCCTCCTCGGGGAGACTGAGCAGACGGGTGAGATTTGCGATATACGGGCGGGATTTTCCCATAACCTCCGCAAGCCTGTCCTGAGTCATACCATACTTATCCATAAGAGCACGATATGCCATAGCTTCCTCAACAGGGTTAAGGTCAGCTCTCTGAACGTTCTCAACAATCGCAAGCTGAGCCGCTTCAAGCTCATCTGTCTCACGGATAATTACAGGAACTTCCTCCATTTTAAGAAGCTTGCAGGCACGCCATCTGCGCTCACCTGCGATTATCTGATAAGAAATGCCGTTAGGAAGCGGACGGACAACTATCGGCTGAATAAGTCCGTGCTCCCTTATTGATTCAGCAAGTCCCCTGATATTTTCCTCATCAAAAACCGTTCGGGGCTGTGATTTGTTCGGTTCAATCTCCGACATTCTAAGTGTTTTTATGTCCTTGCTTTCAAATGCATTATCCTCAAAAAGTATATCAAGACCTGATCCAAGTGCCATATAAATTCTCCTTTATTTAAAGCTTGACCGAGCCGAGAAGCCGCTTCTTAACAGGCTTTGGCTTGACATCTGTAACGCCGTGGCGGGTGAGCATCTCCTCCGAAAGCTTTTCATAAGCTTCCGCACCTCTCGAAGCTTTGTCATAATAAATTACAGGCTTGCCGAAGCTCGGTGCCTCCGAAAGCTTGACATTTCGTGGTATTACCGTGCGGTATACCTTTTTCGGGAAATGCTTCTGTACCTCAGAAACCACCTGATTTGTAAGGTTCAGACGGGCATCAAACATTGTGAAAACAATACCGTCAATATCAATATTCGGGTTATAATTTTTCTTTACTCTTCTGATCGACTCAACAAGCTGTGAAAGCCCCTCAAGTGAATAATACTCGCACTGGAGCGGAATAAGCACACTGTCAGCCGCACAAAGAGCGTTGATAGTGAGCAGTGAAAGTGACGGAGGACAGTCGATTATAATGTAATCATAGTCATTCTTTACAGTCAGAAGCTGCATTTTTAGCCTGTTGGAACGATTATCAAGGTTAACAAGCTCAATATCAGCACCTGCAAGAGCCGATGTGCTGCATATTACCGAAACATTCTTATAAGCAGTCTCGATAATGCCCTCGCCTATCCTGCGTTTGCCCATAAGAATGTCATAAACAGTAACAGAAACGGATTTTTTCCTTATTCCGAAACCGCTTGTAGTGTTACCCTGCGGATCCATATCAATACAGAGGACTTTTTTCCCTCTGATACCAATGCAGGCAGCAAGATTTACAGCAGTTGTTGACTTGCCAACACCGCCCTTTTGATTGGCAATTGCTATTATTTTCGTCATTTTATCATTCCTTAATTTTTATCTTCAAATAGAAATGTTCCACGTGGAACATTTCTGAAAGTGTCACATAAACGGCATATATCTATTATAACATCTCCCGCCAATGATTTCAAGTAGCAATACCCATAAAAATACAAAATGTTCCACGTGGAACATTTTACACTAAAAAAGCTCTCCCGAAAACAGGAGAGCTTATAAAATAACAAATAAGACTGTAAATGTGAGATCATACTTGATTTTTTTACATTATTAAATAGTTCTCAGAATTAAAATTATGACCCGGACGGTATTCTCACAACGTATTCAATGTAGTCCTTTTCCTTTGTTTTCTTGACTTCGGCATTTATCCCCGCCGCCTGCATTACCTCAATAGCGTGATTTATGGTGTTTACAAACAACCGAACATCTTTAAATGCGCCCTTGCATTTTCTTATCCGTTGAAGCTCTTTTGTTTTTCTGGTATAGTTTTCAATAAGACGCTCCGTATTTTCAACATTAAGCTTTCTCTCATAAATTTCTTCAATAATATCGGCTCTGATGTCAGGCGAATCAACGGCAAGAAGTGCTCGGGCGTGACGCTCGGTAAAGCCGTATTCGATCATTTTCCGCCGTTCTGAACGTGAAAATTTGAGAAGCCGCACCTTATTAGCCACCGCAGACTGTGATTTACCGATCCTGATTGCCACATCTTCCTGCGTGTATCCGAACAGCTGGGTCATTGCCGATATAGCTTCCGCTTCCTCGAAATAATTAAGGTCACGCCGCTGCATATTCTCGGCAAGTGACATCATAGCCGAGCTGCGCTCATTTGCATCAACAATTATGCAGGCAATTTCATTCATACCGCAAAGCCGTGCAGCACGAAGCCGCCTTTCCCCTGCTATAAGCTCATAGCCCATATCAAGCCTGCGAACGATGATAGGCTGAATAAGTCCGCTGTTTTTAATGCTCTGCGCAAGCTCCTCGAGGTCACCCTCCGTAAAACTGTTTCTAGGCTGATTTGGATTTGGATATATCCTGTCCATATCAAGCATAACTACCTTTGCGGCAGTTTTTTCATTTAAAATAATCCCGCCCAGATTTTCAAGGGCAGATTTAAAGGGCATTGCCATAATATCATCTCCGTTTCTTTATGATATTATTGTAATGCCCTTTATGCATAAAATAAAGCCAAAACTTTCGTTATAAAGGCGGGTATTTTTTCACTGAAAAACATCTTTCAACATTTTCAGAGATTCTTTTTTGAGATCTGACCGCCGTTGCGTGGATATTTTGTCGGTGTAGGAGAGATTTTTTTTACAATAACCATTACACGCTTATCGCCTGACGGAAGCTCATATTTCTTGATATCAGCTATCTCTCCGCCAAGAGTTTTAACAGCGCTTTCGCCCTGAGATATATCCTCTCCTGGACCTTTCATAGCAATAAACATTCCGCCGACCTTTACATATGGCAGACAATATTCCGCAAGGACAGGAAGTGCCGCCACAGCTCTTGCGATTGATACGTCAAACTTTTCTCTAAGTTCAGGCTTTCTTCCGCCCTCCTCCGCTCTTGCGTGGATACATTTCATCGGAAGAGTTGCATCGGAAACAGCTGATAAAAAGTTTATACGCTTGTTTAAACTGTCGAGAAGTGTCACATCAAGATCAGGGCGGTAAAGCTTCATAGGAACGCCCGGAAATCCTGCACCCGTTCCCACATCTATCACAGAACTGTTTTCAGCAATATCAGCAAGCTTAAAAACAAGAAGACTGTCAAGAAAATGCTTCTCGGAAATACCCTGTGGGTCGGTTATTCCCGTCAGGTTCATTACCTTGTTATATTCAACAAGAAGCTCGGCATATTTGTCAAGAAGCGAAAATTGCTCCTCTGTTACAGTCATTCCTCCCTTTTCAAAAAGCTGTGAAAATTCATTATACGGAAGAATTGTCATTCTATCACTCCTAAATGCAAATGTTCCACGTGGAACATTATTTTTGAGAAATATTTCTCTGCTTTGAAAGCCAGATAACAAGCACGCTTACATCAGCAGGAGAAACGCCCGAAATTCTGCCTGCCTGACCAATATTCTCGGGTCTGACCTTATTCAGCTTTTCTATTGCTTCAAGGCTAAGACCTTCTATCGAATTATAATCCACATCAGCAGGAAGCTTCTTTTCTTCAAGCTTTCTTACGTGCTCGACCTCCATTAACTGACGTGCAATATAGCCGTCATACTCAATTCTGAGACCGACCTGCTCGCAGACCTCATACGGAAGCGGCTGCCTTTCATCATCAAAAGGAGCAGTGTCCCAATAGGATATCTGCGGTCGTTTGATAAGCTCAGAAAGGCGTATTCCCGTGGAAATTGCCGCCGTACCCTTGCTTTCAAGCATTTCGTTAAGCTCCTTTGTTGGGCTTACGGTCTTGTGCTTTATTCGGTATATCTCTGCATTTATCTGCTCCCATTTTTTCAAAAATGCCGCATATCTTTCCTCAGAAATAAGCCCAACCTCGTGCCCGATAGGCGTAAGACGCTCATCGGCATTATCCTGACGGAGCAAAAGTCTGTACTCACTTCTGCCTGTCATCATTCTGTAAGGGTCGGTGCAGCCTTTGATAACAAGGTCATCAATAAGCGTACCGATATATGATGATGAACGGGAAAGGGTTATCTGCTCCCTGCCCAGAACGGACAGTGCGGCATTTATCCCCGCAATAAGTCCCTGTGCGGCAGCTTCCTCATAACCCGATGTGCCGTTGAACTGTCCCGCACCGTAAAGACCCGAAATTTTCTTAAATTCAAGCGTATGCCTGAGATCCTGAGGGTCACAGCAGTCATACTCAATCGCATAGGCATTTCTCATAACCTCAACATGTTCAAGACCCTTTATCGTCCGCAAAAACTTAAGCTGAACGTCCTCAGGAAGTGATGATGACATTCCCTGAAGATAGTATTCATCTGTTGTGAGACCCATTGGCTCAATAAAAAGCTGATGACGGGGACGCTCTGTAAAGCGCATAATTTTATCCTCTATTGAGGGGCAGTAGCGTGGACCAACGCCGTGGATACGTCCCGAATAAAGGGGCGAACGATGAATATTTTCCTTGATAACACGGTGGGTTTCATCATTTGTGTACGCAATGTAGCAGGAAACGATATTTTTAAGCCCCTCTCTTGGAGTCTCAAAGGAAAACGGCTGGATATCCTCATCGCCGTCCTGACGTTCAAGACGGGAAAAATCAATGCTCCGCTTGTGAACACGGGAGGGTGTGCCTGTTTTGAAACGGCGGAGATGAACACCTATCTTTTCAAGGCTTGCGGAAAGATACCGTGCGGGAAGTGTGGCATCGGGACCGCTTTCATAAGACACTTCGCCAACGTGGATAACGCCCTTGAGATATGTTCCCGTTGCGATTATCACCTTTTTAACATTATATCTTGCCCCGAGAGCGGTCACAATTCCCGAAACAACACCGTTTTCGGCAATCACATCAGTGACCTCCGCCTGCTTTATATCAAGATTTTCCTGATCCTCACAGACCTTTTTCATATATTCGTGATACTTCACCCTGTCCGCCTGAACACGGAGACTGTGTACCGCAGGACCCTTTCCACGGTTGAGCATACGGCTCTGAATAAAGCATTTGTCCGCAGATTTGCCCATCTGTCCGCCCAGCGCATCTATCTCACGCACAAGATGCCCCTTTGCTGTTCCGCCGATCGAGGGGTTGCAGGGCATATTTGCGATACAGTCAAGTGATATTGTGAAAAGAGCTGTTTTTACCCCAAGACGTGCACTTGCAAGAGCCGCTTCGACCCCTGCGTGACCTGCTCCGATAACAGCAACATCATAATCATCTATGTAATAATTTTCCATAACACGACTTCCTATCTGAATTTATTTACCCACACAAAAATGAGAAAACACCTCATTTACCACCGCTTCCGAAGCTCTTTCACCCGTCAGCTCCAGCAGATAATTCTGCGCATCGTCAAGAATTATGTTGACAGCATCAAGAGTTGTACCCGATTCAAGTGCCGCCATAGCCTCTTCAATGCACTTTCCCGCCTTGTCAAGACACTGCTTCTGCCGCTCATTGACCGACAGATCATTATAAATATTACTGTTAGTTAAATATATATTATTTAATACATCTTGTAATTTATCCTTACCATCACCATTTTCGGCAGATATCTCAATAACATTATCAAATGCATTTATAATTTCACTCTTATCAATCACCGATTTCTTATCACTTTTATTTATGCAAGCAATCACCTTTACACCCGAGAGATTTTTACATCTTTCGATAAGCTTCAGATCATCATCATCAAGAAGTGTGCTGTTGTCAAACACCGCAATAATAAGGTCGGCTGTTTCAAGACGGCGGCGTGCCTTTTCAATTCCCGCACCCTCGACGATATCCTCAGTCTCTCTCAGCCCAGCCGTGTCCGAAAGCCTCAGAACGATATCACCAAGCCGGACGGATTCCTCAACAATATCACGGGTCGTTCCGGGAATATCCGTAACAATGCTTTTTTCCTCCCCCGCAAGGAGATTCATCAGCGTACTTTTGCCCACATTGGGCTTGCCGGCAATAACGGTATTAACACCCGTCCTGAGAATGCGGGTGTTGTCATAGCCTGCACTTATCTTCCTTATCTCCGCAAGGATCTCGGAAAGAGCCGCATTCATATTTTCGGGGCTGACCTCGGGGATATCCTCGTCGGGATAATCCACCCAGGCATCAAGCTCACCTAAAAGTGTAAGCAGCTTGTCGGAACACTGCTTAATACTCCTGAAAAGCGCTCCCTCTTTTACATTCACGGCTCTGCGGTGAAATGCCTTTCCCTCAGCGGATATCATATCCATAACAGCCTCAGCCTGAGTAAGTGAGAGCTTTCCGTTCAGAAATGCACGCTTGGTAAATTCCCCCGCTCCCGCAGGTTCTGCCCCGCAGTCATAGACCTCACGGAGTATCCTTTCGGTCAGAAAAATACCGCCGTGACAGGATATCTCGGCAATGTCCTCACCCGTGTATGAACGGGGTGCCTTGTAGACAGTAAGAATGCAGTCGTCAAGCTCTTCACCGCTCTGAGAGAATATCTTGCCGTAGGCACAGGTGTAGCCCTCCATTTCCGAGGGCTTTTCCTTTCGTGAAACGGGGGTAAAAAGCATATCGGCAATTCTGAGGGACATATCTCCCGAAATGCGTATCATTGATATTCCCCCTGCCGCACGGGGGGTTGAGATTGCGGCAATGGTATTATCAGGCATAATTTTTCCTTTCGAGTATGAATATCTGCCACGAAAAAAGGGCATCAATGATGCCCTTAAATACTTTTATCAGGCGGATATATACTTTACATCAAAAGTACATATCCGCACAAAGTTCTATATTTCTTACAGCTCTATCTTGCCGTAAAGCTCGCCGTCAGTCATAGTGTCCTCGGGCTTGGGCTTCTTATAATCCTTCTCAAAGGAGGTTTTCATAAGGTCCATTGAAGTGTGACCCTGAGTGTCTCTTCTTCTGCGGGACTTGTCATATCCGCCCTTCTTGCTGTTACCCTGTCTGCGTTCGGGTCTGCCGTTAACGGAAGAGATAACTACCTTTCTGTAAGGCTCTTCACCGATACTCTTGGAGGTAACACCCTCGATTTCGCTGACAGCAGCGTGGATAATTCTTCTCTCATAAGGGTTCATAGGCTCGAGAGTGGAAGTTCTTCCTGTTCTGAGAACGGTCTTGGATATCTTTCTTGCAAGGTCCTCAAGAATAGCCTTTCTCTTCTCTCTGTATCCGCAGGAATCAAGAGTAATTCTGTAATATTCCTTGTCGCTGCGGTTTGCAGCCATTGATGCAAGATACTGTATAGCGTCGAGGGTCTCGCCTCTTCTGCCGATAACAGCGCCTGTTGTATCACCCTTTATGTCGATAACAGCGCCGTCCTCATTTTCGGTGATGTCAAGCTCTGCTTCGATGTCCATACAGGAAAGAACGGACTTGATGTATTCAGCGGCTGTTTCAGCCTTTGAGGGCTCATATTCCGCAATTATCTTTGCATCGGTCTTTCCGAAGCCAAGAAAGCCCTTTTTCTCTTCTTCGATAACGGTAAATGTTATTTTGCTCTTATCAGCTCCGAATTCTGCTGCGGCAAGGTCCTTTGCTTCATCAACGGTGTTTGCGGTAAATTCCTTTTTCATATTGATACATCCTTTCTGCTTCGGATTTTGGGAACCTTATTATTAGTCTTTATCGTCGTCGATGTATTCATCGCCGTATTTTTCAGCCTGTTTTCTTCTTGCTTCCGCAATTATCTTGCGCTCATAATCCTTGATCTGGGACTTGCTGAGCTTTACTTCCTCGCTTGTTTCATCGTCCTTTGCAACGCCTGCTGCGGATATCTTTCTGTTAGTCTGCTGAGATGCGCCGCCGTTCTGCTTTTTCAGCTCTTCCTGAAGCATCTCGTTGTATTTCTGCATAAAGCCTGATTTTTTCTTGTTCTTTTTCTTCTGCTTATCCTTTTCAACAAGCTTTGCAACATACTCGGGAGTGTAAATCTTGTTGAGAACGATAGACTGAACAAAGCCCACGAGAGAGGAGCATATCCAGTAATAACCGATACCTGCGGGGAATGAGAATGCCATCCATATGGAGAATATGGGCATAACATAGAACATCAGATTCATACTGCCCATCTGAGCGGAAGCCTCGGGATTGAGCTTCTTCTGCTTTGATGTGGTGTAGATGGTCATAATGAGCTGGATAACGCCCGAAATGACAGGGATAAGGAACAGACCTACAGAAGCCGCATTCCATACGGTATTTGCGCCCTCCGCAAAAAGGGAGTTTGGCACTGCACCCAGGTCAATGAGACCGAAAAGCTTATTATCAAAAGCCGCTATCTTTTCAAGTATTTCTGTGGAAATGCCTGAACTTGTGAAAAGAGCCTCATTATCCTGAACAGCCTGAAGAATGTATATCTCGGGACGTGACTCAAAATATCTGTTGCCCTCAAAAAGAGGAGCAGCTATCTGCTTTAAGGTCTCCACCTCTGCCTTTGTGATGTGGAGGATATGGGTAAGGGGACGGTATACAACATCGAAAATACCGTAAAGGAAAAGAAGCTGAGGTATCATAGGGAGGCAGGAAGCCATAGGATTGATGTCTTCCTCCGCATAGAGCTTCATCTGCTCTTCCTGGAGCTTCTGAGGATTGTTTGCGTACTGCTTTTTGAGCTTTTCAAGCTTAGGGCTGAATGCTGCCATAGCTGCGCTGGACTTCTGCTGCTTTACCGACAGGGGGAACAGCACCAGTCTTGTTACGATAGTAAACAGGAGAATTGAAATTCCGTAGTTTTTGAATACCTGATAAATAGCCCACATTACAAATCCGAGAGGATAGCCGATGAGCTCAGAAATAAATCCCATACTTTTTTGTATCTTCCTTTCAAGGTTATAAGCCGTATTTCTTTTTCGGCATTTTATAGGTCGCATCTAAAAATCATAGTGCCTCAGATGCGCAGTCAGATTTTTCGTCAGATTGTATAGAAATTTCGAAGACATACTTTTGTATGTCAAGAAATTTATGTGCAAGATGACGGAAAATCTGCAAGCAGATGAGGTGCTAAGGCTTTAGCCGGTGGTTTTTAGAGGTGACCTATATATATTTCAGCGTGACAAAACATCACTGCTTGTTTTCTTTCTTAAAGCAATAGGTAAGACTGAATTTTTCGGGAACGTGGTCAACGCCGCCTCTTGCCCAGGGGTTGCACCTGAGTATCCTCCAGCCTCCGAGTATCATTCCCTTGACGGCTCCGTGCTTCCGTACAGCTTCAACGGCATATGTGGAACAGGAGGGGTAATATCTGCATCTTGGGGGCAGATTCGGGGAAATAAATCTCTTGTAAAATTTTATGGGCAGTATAACGATAGTCTTAAAAAGCTGCGAGAGCCTGTCCAGAGGGGTCATTTCTTTATCTGCCTTTTCTGCTTTGCGGGGTCTCTCATCGCAGGAATGACCCTGCTTTTGAAAAACTTTGCTATATGATAGCTTTTGCAGGAAGTGCTGCCTGTCCTTGCGGTGACAACGATATCAAAGCCCTTGGGGAACTCCGCTTCGGTCTCCCTGTATGCCTGACGGATAACACGTCTTGCACGGCTTCTTGAAACCGCATTGCCTATCTTCTTGCCTGTGGTTATGCCAAATCTGTTTTTGTCGGTTCCGTTTCTGCGGTAATAGACTGTGCATATACCGCCCGAGACAAAGGCTCCCTTTGTGTAAAGCCGCACAAAATCCTTATTTTTATTCAGCTTTATAGTGTAGAGCATTGCCTTATCCTTTCCCGATTAAAAAATATGACCGCAAATTTATGGTTTGCGGTCATAATGCTCCCGTTGGCTGCATTGTCTGAGCAAAGCCGCTTCGGGACCTTACTGCATCAGTATGTGAGCATTTTTCTGCCCTTTGCTCTTCTGCGGGCAAGCACCTTACGGCCGTTCTTTGTGGACATTCTCTTCATAAAGCCGTGCTCTTTTTTTCTGTGGAGCTTCTTAGGCTGGTATGTTCTTTTCACTGTTTTTCTCCTCCTTACCTTCCGGATAATATAATATTCCTTTGTTAAAAAGGGGAACCATCGTTTTCCGCTTACTGCATTTCAGTATCCTGCTTCTTGTATGGATACCCCATCAATGTTATAGTATAGCGCATATGGTTCCCGTTTGTCAAGTGTTTTTTCTAAATTTTCAGATTTTTTCCCGATATTTTTTTTACAGGAGCTTTTCGCCGTTTACATAAAAGTGATAATTTCCCGCATTTATCCGTGAAATATCGCCGTTAAATCCGGTAACATAGCTGTCCCCCGTAAGAGTTATGCTGCTGTTTTCATCAAGGGTCAGAACTATGTTTCCGCCTGAATTGTCGCTGTTTACAGCCCCTGTGATGTCAGATGATGAAAGTGTCAGGTCAAGAGTTGAAATATCATCGACTGCGATATCGCCCGAAACCGACTGCTCCGTAAGGGTCATTTTCACATCAGCGCCGTTCTCACCCTGCTTTCCCCAGCCTCTTGAAGATGTATTGCCCGCAGCTCTGAGGAAAACGCCGTCAGCCATATTGAATTTCACATCTGAAATATTTATCTCGCAGCTCGTGTTGGTGACATAGAACATATCCCCCGCAAGAGAGGTGATCTCTCCGCCCTTTGCTTCAAAATAAGCCTCGCCCACATCAGCGTCACCCGACATACTCTGATATATCATTATGCAGTGGATATTTTCGCTGTCATCATTGTAAGTGCCCTGCATTTTTCCCGAAACCGTGCAGTTTTCAAGCTTGACGGAGTTTTTGCCCTCGACTACAACGCCCTCGGAATTATTTGCGGTAAGCACAGCATCTGAAACGGTAATATCGGCTGTGCTGTATATTGCAGGGCTGCCTGTGCCGTTTGTAGTGTATGTGCCGCCGTTTACGGTTACTGTTCCGCCCCCACGGTCGCTTCTTATGGCTGCGGAGGAATTTCCGCTTGTTTCGATATCAAGATCCTCAGCATTCATAACACCGCCGCCTGTGGTCTGTATGCCGCCGGAATTTCTCTGAGATGTGCGTATTTTCGTGCCGCTCACATTCACAACAGTTCCGCTGCCGTAGCTGAAAATGCCGTTGCCGTTTACCGCATCGGTGGTGACCTCTCCCCCTGTTATGGTTATGTCTGCGCCGTTCTCGGCAAGAAATGCGGCGTTCATTCCGTAGAAATCCCCGTTTTCGGTGTTGGAGGAGCTGCCTGTTTTGGTTATGATCACATTGTTAAGGGCAGCTGTTACATTGTCGGCTCTCAGCGCATTTTCGTCATCGCCGTCTGATGTAAAAGCTGTGTCGGAAAGTGTGGCATTATCATCAACGGAATTTGCAGCCGTGCCGTTATCGGTGCCGTTTGCTCCGAAACCGCCCTGACCCATCTGACCCATAGGCATTCCGCCGCCGAGCTCTTCCTTTTCAATTCTTATTATCTCGCCGTTTTCATCTGTAATAATTCTAACCATATCGCCCTCGGATATTTCTGCGGATATATCGGCGGAATCGCTCACAGTGTATGATACCTCTTCACCGCTCATTTCGGGGGGAGTACCGCCATTAGGATTATTGCCCGAATCATCGGGTCTTTCCGGAGGAGTGTTATTGCCGTTTCCGTTATCATCGGGCTTTTCGGGAGGAGTATTTTTTTCTTCACCCTCGGGTCTCTCTGGAGGGGTATTATCGCCGTTTCCGTCATCGTCGGGCTTTTCGGGCATATCACCGTTCATATCTGGAGGTGTGCCCTGAGGAGCCCCCTGTCCGCCGCCCATTGCAGGCATATCAAGCTTTGTACCCGTCAGAGTTTTTCCGTCATAGCCTGACACTTTCACAAGCTCACCGTCGGAATTTTGCTCGGGTACTTTTTTGTCTGCATCGCCCGATCCGGTCTCAGCCGATGAAACAACAGCTTCCGTGCCTGTATCCGCAGCATTTTCCGATGTCTGTGCCGTATTTTCAGCCGAACAGCCTGCAAGAAGTATTGCCAGTGCAGCAGCTATGATATGATCCTTTTTCATAAATTACCATTCCTTTCGGGAAATTATTATCGGTATTTATCACTTGTTTTCCTTGTGATGTCTATATTCTATATCGGGGAGCTTAAAGTTTTCTTAAACTTTAAGCACAGCTTGCAGAAAAAGTAGCATAACGAAAAAAATGCACAAATAAACTCAACAGTAAAAGTTTCGTCCACCTTTTCAAAGGTGGCGGGTTTCCAAAGGGCAGCGCCCTTTGGTCGTCCTCCGCAGAGGGCGAAATCCCCTTATTTCAAAAAAACGGAGCAAGGGGTGAGAAATGCGAAAGCATTTCGAGGGGAGGCGTAGGTGAAGTTTGCTTCACCAGATCGCACTCCCCTTTTAACGGTACGGACTTGCTAAACCTCTAAAACGTTCCGGTGGAACGTTTTAGACAAAACAACTCCCCCGAACTTTTTGTACAGCTTTCATAAGACCATTTTTTTTGCAGACTTAAAGTTTTCTTAAACTTAAAACAATTCTATTTTAACTTTCAACACTCTGAAAAAACACTGTTGAAAGATATTTTTGCCCGACATACCTATTCTATATTTAAATATACCTTTAATTAAGTGAAAAATCTGTCTTTACCCCTTGCAATTTCGGCAGGTTTATGGTATAATTTATTAGAATAGTGTGTGTATGCCCTTTTGCAGGTCAATTATCCGACGATCTTTATAAATAAACGGGCTGCTGCGCATTTCTTTTTATTTTTTCAGCGGTTTTCCGCTTTGGAAAGAGGTTTTCTATGAAATCTTTCGACGAGGTTTTTGAAAAGGTCCTCGAAGTTATCCACCGAAAAGTCGTGAACGGCGAGCTTACCGCTGTGGCTTACGATATGTGGATACACTCAATAAAGCCCGTAAAGCTTGAGGATAATGTGGCTTACTTTACAGTACAGTCCAAATTCCAAAAAGACATCATAATGAAAAATTACGAAAAATTGCTGAAGGACGCTTTTCTTGATGTTATGGGCTTTGATGTGGAGATAAACATTTCTCCCGCCGAGCTTTCAGATGAAAATGACTCCAGACCCATAAAGGACAGGGAAGAGCTGGAGCTTACTTTTTCAAACGCCGAATATGACTATACCTTTGATACCTTTATCGTGGGAAAATCAAATGAATTTGCCCACGCTGCCTGTGTTGCCGTTTCCAAAAATCAGGGCGGAGTTTATAACCCTCTGTTTATCCACGGTCCCTCGGGTCTCGGAAAGACACATCTGCTCACTGCCGTTTCAAATGCAATTAAAACAAACAAGCCCGAAACAAACATAATCTACGTTACGGGCGAGGCTTTCACAAATGAGCTTATAAACGCTATCAGGGAGCAGACCACCCACGCTTTCAGAAAAAAATACCGCAGCGCCGACGTGCTGCTTATGGACGATATCCAGTTCATCTCGGGAAAGGAATCCACACAGGAGGAATTTTTCCACACCTTTAACGAGCTCCACAGCCAGGGCAAGCAGATAATCCTCACCTCGGACCGCCCTCCCAAGGATATCAAGACCCTTGAAGAGCGTATAAGGACAAGGTTTGAGTGGGGTCTTATCGCAGATATAACCCCGCCCGATTTTGAAACGAGAGTCGCCATAATCAAGCGAAAAGCAGACCTTCTGAATCTCACCCTTACAAATGACGTGGTAGAAACTATCGCAACAAGGCTCAAAGCCGACATAAGACAGCTGGAGGGCTGCGTTAAAAAGCTCAAAGCCTCTCAGCACCTTATGGGCACTCCCCCCACGATGACCCAGGCAATGAACGCCATAAGGGAGATCCTCAGCGATGATTCCATAGCTCCCGTTACCGTTGACAGGATAATCAGCGAGGTGGCGGGCATTTACGGCGTTACAAGCGACGATATAAGAAGTATGAAGCGCTCTTCACAGATATCCACAGCAAGAAAGGTCGCAGCATACGTTATAAAGGAAATGACACAGCTTTCCCTCCAGAATATCGGAGCAGAGCTTGGCGGCAAGAATCATTCCACCGTTTCATTCTATATCGACAGCATTTCCGAAGCCGTTGCGAATGATCCCGGCACAAAGGAAACTATCGAGGATATTATCAGAAATATCAAGGGCGCATCAAGCTAAAAAACAAGCAAATTAACGGAACTCCAAAAGGTAAAAGTTTCGATCAAGCCTTTTCAAAGGCTTGCGGGTTTCCAAAGGGCAGCGCCCCTTGTCGCTGTTCCGCAATAGTAAACAAAGTTTACTGCGAAATCCCCTTATCCTGAAAGTAGCTCCGCAAAATTGAAAAGCCCTGCGACAGAGGGCTTTTCAATTCTATGGGATCGTTAGTGTCGCAGCCCTTAACAAAATATACGCAAGCACATTGCCCCTTAAACCCCTTAAAATCAACTTTCAACAGCAGCATTACAAGACGGTTACAAAAAGTTACAAAATGTAACTTTTTCAACAGAAATTCAAAAATCACCTATTGAAGCCAAAAATCCCATATATTGCCTTTACGGCATAAGCAATTTTCAATAACTTTCTGTAAAATCAAATTTGAATTATACTTAAAGTTTGATTTTACAGAAAGTTATATCAACAGTTTTCAACAGGTTGTTGAATTAAGTGTTCAAAACTTTCAGATGCCGTAAATCACAGTTACAAAATGGTTACAAGATGTTACATTTTGGTATTACAAAATGTATAATCGGTTTTTTCAACAGAAATTTTTCCAAAAAGATATGACCGCTTAAGTTTTCAACCTTTCTTTCAGCGAAAGGCTGTTATCTTTTCGGAAACTTTCAACGGTTTTAACGCCGTGGAGTGACTGAAAAACGGTTTCAAACACATTCAAAAAAACGAGCCTTTCTTTCAACGTACCTTTGTCGGATAGAAAAGCCCGTTCACAAAAGGCTTTGACAGAGTTTTCGATAAATTCAACACTACTATTACTGTTACTATTTTGTAATTATTTGTTTTGTGTTGTTACTGTTTTGTAATCACTAAAGTCCCGAATGTAATTTTATTGTAATCAGAGGGTTACATTCTGAAATACCTCCTGTTACTTTTTCAGATATGCAAAAACATAATTCGTATGTACACAGAAAGGAAGAATAAAAATGAAGTTTATCTGCAAGCAGTCTGTTCTCAATGAGGCTGTTAATAATGTTTCGAGGGCTGTTCCCGTAAAATCCCCGGTTACCGCCCTTGAGGGAATAAAAATGTATCTTAACAAAAACGAGCTGGAGCTTACAGGCTATGATCTGGAGCTTGGCATCAGAACAGTTATCGAGGTGCAGTCCGAGGACCACGGCGAGTTCACCGTGAATGCAAAGCTTTTTTCCGAGATCGTGAGGAAAATGCCCTCTGAAAACGTGGTGGTGGAAATTGACGAAAAGCTCAAAGCTACTATCAAGGGCGGCGACGCTGAGTATAATATCCTTGCTCTTTCCGCCGATGATTACCCCGCTATCCCCGACTATGACACCTCCGACTGCGTAAGCGTTTCCCAGGGACTGCTCAAAAATATGATAAGCCAGACCATTTTCGCTGTATCCGTTTCGGATAATAAGCCAATACTTACAGGTGAGCTTTTCGATATCGAGAACGGCATTTTCAATCTTGTTGCCATTGACGGCTTCAGACTTGCGGTAAGAACAGAAAAACTGAACACCGAGGACAGATATCACTTTGTCGTTAAGTCAAAGGCTCTTTCCGAGGTATCAAAGCTTCTGAAAGACGATGACGAAAAGCCGGTGAATTTGTACGTTTCAAGAAAGCACATCGCTTTCGGCATCAGCGGATATACCGTTATTTCAAGACTTCTCGAGGGAGAGTTCCACAATTACAAGGGCTCTATCCCCCAGAATCACAACACCGAGATCATTCTCAACACAAAAGACCTTATCGCCAGTCTTGAACGCTGCTCACTGCTTATCGTCGAGCAGACAAAGGCTCCCGTAAAGTGCTCTTTCGGTGATGGTCAGGTAAGGATAAGCTGCTCCACATCTCTCGGAAAGCTTTCCGATGTTTTCAATATTGATATGAACGGAAACAAGGTGGAGATAGGCTTTAACTGCAAGTATCTTCTCGATGCGCTCAAGGCTTCCGAGTCGGACAAGGTAAAGCTTCTCCTGAACGGCGGTCTTTCACCTATGAAGATAGTTCCCGTGGAGGGCGATGCATTCACATTCCTCGTTCTTCCCGTAAGACTTAAATCAGAATAATTTCCCGAAAGGTCGATGAAAAATGGAGATCCGGACCGAACAGATAAAAATAACAACAGAATTTATCAAGCTCCAGCAGCTCCTTAAATTCTCGGGTGCTGCGGATATCGGCTCGGAAGCCAAGGATATGGTGGCTTCGGGCATCGTTAAGGTAAACGGGGAGGTCTGCACTATGAGAGGCAAAAAGCTCCGTCCCGGCGATGTTGCCGAGATCTGCGCCGAGGATATCACACTGAGGCTCGAGGTAGTCTGATGATAATAACCCACGTTTGCGCCGACGGATATAAAAATCTGTCCGCTGCGGATATATTTCCCCACGAAAAAATGAATATTCTCTGCGGCGACAATGCCCAGGGAAAGACCAATTTTATCGAGGCTCTGTGGCTTATGACGGGCTGCCGCTCATTTCGTGGCACGAGAGACAGGGATTTTATCGGCTTTGACAAGGATAAGGCGCAGATATGCCTTGAATTTAAAGACTCCTTCAGAAATCAGAAAATTGAGTTCGAGGTAAAAAAAAGCTCGGTAAAGGAGAAAAATATCACCCTAAACGGCGTGAAAATTCCCCTTTTGTCAAAGCTTTTCGGCAATCTTAAATGCGTGGTGTTCACTCCCGAGGATCTGGCGCTTGCAAAAGGTTCTCCCGACAACCGACGGAGTTTTATAGATCTTTCCGCTTCGCAGCTGAAAAGATCGTTCGTATACGCTCTTAACAAGTATGACGGGCTGCTCGGGCAGCGGAATGCTCTTATCAAGGAAATAGCCTACGGCAGGGCGGACAGGTCTATGCTCGATGTATGGGACGTTCAGCTTGCAAAAACAGGAGCATATATATCCGTTATCCGTGATACTTATTGTAATAATTTGAATAGTTATACTGAAAGTTTATATAATAAAATTACAGATGGTAATGAAAATTTAAAATTATACTATCAGTCAACTATATACAAGCGTCTTGACGGCAGGACTGACCACGAGGGCGAGCTTTTTGAGATATATCTTGACAGACTCAGAAACAATGCCGATGACGACATCAGGGCAGGATATACACTCTGCGGCATTCACCGTGATGATGTGTGTGCCCTGATAAACGGGCTTCCCGTAAGGGAGTTCGGCTCTCAGGGTCAGCAGAGAAGCACCGCCCTTGCTATGAAGATAGCTCAGGCAAAGATAATCAAAGACCAGACGGGAGATGCTCCCGTTATGCTCCTTGACGATGTTCTCAGCGAGCTTGACTCAGGCAGGCAGAGATTTATCCTTGAAAATATCGAGGGTATGCAGGTATTTATCACCTGCTGCGACAGCAGGGCTGTGGAAACTGCGGAGGGAAAGCTTTTCACCGTGAGCAAGGGCAGCGTTACGGAAACAAAGGGGTGAGCAGATGTATATTCATCTTGGCAGCGATACCGTTGTGCGGGACTCGGACATTATCGGGGTCTTTGACATCGAAAACACCTCGGTGAGCAGGGATTCGAGGGAATTTCTTGCGGCTTCGGGCAAAAGGCGGTCTGCCGTCACTGTTTCCTATGAAATGCCCAGGTCATTTGTTGCGGCAACTGTTGAGGGACGTGAAAGGGTATATATTTCAAATGTTTCCTCCTCCACCATAATCAAAAGATGCAGATAATTTTGTATAAATTATAATTATTATACATTTTGTAATATTAATTGCTGATAGAAAGGAAAGGTCATTTCTTATGTCTGACATTCAGAACAACACATCGGAACAGGCTTACGACGAAAGCCAGATACAGGTACTGGAGGGTCTTGACCCCGTCAGAAAGCGTCCCGGTATGTATATCGGCTCAACAGGTCCCAGAGGACTTCATCACCTTGTTTACGAAATAGTCGATAATGCTATTGATGAAGCTCTGGCAGGCTACTGCACGGAAATAAATGTGAAGATACTTAAGGACAACGTTATTGAAGTTACCGATAACGGACGTGGTATCCCTGTAGGTATCCACCCCAAGGAGGGCATATCTGCGGCTACCGTTGTATATACCATTCTCCACGCAGGAGGAAAGTTCGGCGGCGGCGGATATAAGGTAGCAGGCGGTCTCCACGGCGTTGGTGCGTCTGTTGTAAATGCCCTTTCCGAATGGCTGGAGCTTACCGTCAGGGACGGAAAGCACATTCATTTCCAGAGATTCCACAACGGCGGTCATTATGATGAGCCTCTGAAAATAATCGGTGATACCACAGAAACGGGTACAAGCGTAAAATTCAAGGCTGACCCTCTCATATTCACCGAGACAACTGTTTATGATTACGAGGTACTCCTTAAGAGACTGAGAGAGCAGGCTTTCCTTAATGCAGGCGTAAGAATTGTTTTCTCGGATCTCCGTGATGATGACAACATTCAGTCCGAGGTGCTCCATTATGAGGGCGGTATAAGACAGTTTGTTGAGCATATCCACAAGGTAAAGGGTCTTGAGCCCCTTTCCGACAAGGTAATTTATGTAAGCGGCTCAAAGGGCGATTCCACGGCAGAGGTGGCTCTCCAGTGGAACGAGTCATTCAATGAGGATATCCGCTCCTTTGCAAATAATATCCACACCGTTGACGGCGGTTCTCACGAAAACGGCTTCAAGAACGCTCTTACCAAGGTAATTAACGAATACGGCAAGAAGTTCAATCTTATAAAGGAAAATGCGGACAAGCTCGTGGGCGATGATGTAAGAGAGGGTCTTACTGCAATAATCTCCGTCAAGCTCACAAACTGCGAGTTTGAGGGTCAGACAAAGGGCAGACTCGGAAATCCCGAGGCAAGACCTCTCGTTGAGGACATCGTTTATGAAAAGCTGATGTGCTACCTTGAAGAAAATCCAGAGCAGGCAAGAGCTATTTTTGAAAAGGCTGTTAACGCTCAGAAGGCAAGAGAGGCTGCCAAAAAGGCAAGAGAGACCGCAAGAAGAAAGTCCGCTATGGACAGCGCATCTCTCCCCGGAAAGCTTTCCGACTGCTACGACAAGGACAACAAGCTCACAGAACTTTACATCGTGGAGGGAGATTCTGCGGGCGGCTCTGCAAAGCAGGGCAGAAACGCAAGATATCAGGCTATCCTCCCTCTCTGGGGAAAAATGCTGAATGTTGAAAAGGCACGTATCGACAAGGTTTACGGCAATGAAAAGCTTATGCCCGTTGTTGCGGCTCTCGGAACCTCTATCGGTGAGGATTTCAACATAGAAAAGCTCCGCTACGGCAAGATAATCATTATGGCCGATGCCGATGTGGACGGTTCTCATATCAGAACACTGCTTCTCACATTCTTCTTCAGATATATGAGACCCCTTATCACAAACGGAAATATCTACATTGCCCAGCCTCCCCTTTTCAAGGTGGCAAAGAAAAAGGGCAAGAAGGAAATCGCAAAATACGCTTTCTCCGATGAAGAGAGAGATCAGTATATCAGAGAGCTTTCCGCTGACGGCGACGGAAAAATGCTGGTCCAGCGATACAAAGGTCTTGGTGAGATGGACCCCGAGCAGCTCTGGGAAACCACAATGAATCCCGAAACAAGAACAATGCTCAAAGTCGAGCTTGATGATGCCGCAAAGGCTGACGAGATATTCACTATCCTTATGGGCGACAAGGTTGACCCGAGACGTGAATTTATTGAGAAAAACGCCAAGTATGTTCAGAATCTGGATATCTGATTAAAAAGTAAAGGAATGATATTTGTTGTCGGTTTTGGACGATGATGTTTATTATGACGGCAGGAGCTCCTTTGAAGAGCTCCTTGCAAAGGGACAGTACAAAAGCTCAAAGGAGGATATTCTGAAAGGCTTTAAGCTTTTTCAGAAAAAATATGTTTACAAAACTGTTGTCATTGAGATGATAGTGGTTCTGATAGGAATTTTCACTCAGGTCATAACCATTGCCACAGCTCAGAAGGGCGATGATGTTTCGTTTTCATATATGGTCATTGTGATGTGCTTTGTGCTGGGAATATATTTCCTCATAAGACCCAAAAACACTCTCAGAAAGCTGAGCGACAGTCTCGGTGAGCTGGAGGGTACGGAATATGATGCTGAAATTTATACGAATAAGATAAAAATATCAACAATATACGACCCGTATATTTCAGAAGAGGCTGAAAAACAGGCTGAGGAAGAGGAAAAAAAGCCGGAGGAAACGGAAAATGATCCCGAAAATGAGCTTCCGCCCGCAACTATAATACATCTTGACAACAGCGCTGTTGAAATTATTGACAGCAAGGATTTCTACGTTGTCTACATCAAAAAGGTAAATGTTTTTGTTATTCCCAAGGAGGCGTTCAAGCCTTATGAGAATACAGAGATAAAAAACAGGCTCTCAAATATTATGGGCGTAAGATATAAAGTATAATTTTTTGCATATCCTTAAAAGGAGTTGTTGATTTTGTCAGATGAAGTATTCAGTTTGAATAATAACAGGTTTATCAGCAGAAATATCGAAAAGGAAATGAAGGAATCATTTCTTGCCTACTCGATGTCGGTCATCGTTTCCCGTGCTCTGCCTGATGTAAGAGACGGTCTTAAGCCCGTTCACAGACGTATTCTTTACACGATGTACGAGAACGGTTTGACCCCCGACAAGGAGTACCGTAAGTGCGCCGATACCGTTGGTACTGTGCTCGGACGCTATCACCCCCACGGCGATGCTTCCGTTTATGACGCTATGGTAAGACTTGCCCAGGATTTCTCTATGAGATATCCTCTCGTTGACGGTCACGGAAACTTCGGTTCACTTGACGGCGACCCTCCTGCCGCTTACCGATACACCGAGGCGAAAATGGAGAAAATGACCCTTGAGATGCTGACAGACATCAACAAGGACACCATTGATTTTATGTCAAACTATGACGACAGACTGAAAGAGCCTGTTGTTCTCCCCTCACGCTTCCCAAACCTCCTTGTAAACGGTTCTGTGGGAATTGCGGTAGGTATGGCTACAAATATACCTCCACATAACCTTGCGGAAACTATCGGCGCTGTTCAGACCCTTATCAAAAATCCCGACTGCACTCTTGATGAGCTTATGGAGCATATCAAGGGACCCGACTTCCCCACAGGCGGCATTATTATGGGACGTGCCGGCATAAGGGCGGCATATGCTACGGGACGTGGAAAGGTAACTCTCCGAGGCAGGACAAGGATCGAGGAGATCAAGGGCAGAAACTGCATCATTATTGATGAGATACCCTATATGGTCAACAAAAAGACCCTTATCGAGAGAATTGCGGAGCTTGCCAAGGACAAGCGCATTGACGGCATTTTCGCTATCCGTGACGAGTCCGACAAGGACAATGATGTAAGAGTAGTTATCGAGCTGAAAAAGGACGCTATACCGCAGGTAGTGCTCAACCACCTGTTCCAGTACACACAGCTTCAGGACACCGTCGGAATAATTATGCTGGCTCTTGTAAAGGGCGAGCCTAAGATACTTACCTTAAAGCAGATGTTAAATGAGTACATCGCTTTCCAGGACGAGGTAATAAGAAGAAGGACCCAGTTCGATCTTGACAAGGCTAAGGCAAGAGCCCATATCTTAGAGGGTATGGTCATCGCTGCGGACAATATCGACGAGGTTATCAAAATATGCCGCACATCTGAGAACATTGGCGAGATAAAGTCAAGACTTATGGAAAGATTCGGTCTTACCGATGTTCAGGCAGAGGCTATCGCTCAGATGAGAATGTATCAGCTCTCAAATATGGAGCGTAAGAAGATAGAGGACGAGCTTGCCGAGCTTCACGCAAAGATAAAGGAGCTTACCGAGATCCTCGGTGATGATGCAAAGGTTCTTGAGATAGTTTCAAATGAGCTTGAAGAGATAAAGAAGAAATACACCGACGAGAGAAGGACTTCTATCGAAAATATCAGCGGAGAAGTCGATGTTGAGGACCTTATCCCCGTTGAGGACTGCGTTGTTACCCTTACGGACATCGGCTACATCAAGCGCCAGCCCGTAAGCGAGTACAAGATACAGAAGAGAGGCGGCAAGGGCGTTTCCGCTATCAAGCAGAGGGACGAGGACTTCGTTCAGGAAATGTTCATCGCTTCCACCCACGATGATGTGCTGTTTATCTCCAACAAGGGCATTATGTACAAGCTCAGATGCTTTGAGATCGCAGAGGGCTCAAAACAGTCAAGAGGAGTAAATGTTATAAATATGCTCCCTCTCGGTGAAGATGAGAAAATTGCCGCTATGATAAAGACCTCCGATTATGACGAGGGCAGGTTCATCATAATGGTGACAAAGAACGGCAAGATAAAAAGAACTCCCCTTTCGGCATACAAGAATGTCCGCAAGAACGGTCTGAGAGCCGTAGGTCTTGACGAGGGCGACGAGATCGCAGGCGTAAGACTTACCGACGGAAATGCTCAGGTCATTGTTGCCACAAAGAACGGCTTTGCTATCCGAATTGAGGAAACTCAGATGCGTCCTATGAGCAGAACTGCTCACGGCGTTAAGGCTATCAGGCTCAGAGACGGCGACTGCGTTGTATCTATGGCAAGGGTAAGAGAGGGTGCAAGCGTTCTCACCGTTACCGACAAGGGTCTCGGCAGACGTGTCAAGCTTGATGATTACCGTATCCAGCGCAGAGGCGGCTATGGTATGCTCAACTACAAGACCTCCGACGAAAAGGGCTATGTATGCGGCATAAAGATAGTTGACGAGGACGACGACATCATTATGATAGCGACCGACGGCGTTATCATCAGGATAAGAGCCTGCGACATACGCATTATGGGCAGATATGCAACGGGCGTTAAGCTTATGAGAGTAAGCGGCGAGGACAGAGTTGTTTCCTTCACAAGAGCCGAGCACGATGACAGTGCAGAGACTGAAAAGATAGAGCAGCCCTCCGAGGAGGAGCTTGAAAAGGAAATGGCGGAAGCTGCTGCCGAGGAGCAGAGCGAGGTCATTGCTGACGATGTTCCCGATGATGACGATGAAGTCGATGACGGAAATGACGAGGAATAATCAATAAATTTAATACTAATAACCAATTGTTCTATAGATAAAGCCGACAGATGAAATAAGCCCAGTCAAGGAAAGCGACCGCAGGCGGGCTTTGCGCCCGGCAAGGGAGTGTTGCTTTATAAAGCAACCTGACGCAGAATGGGCTTATTTCAGCCGAGGATTTGTCTATAGGTTAATTGGTTATTAGTATAAGCAGGCGGAAATGAAAATTTTCGCCTGCTGCTGTATAGGTATAAAGGTGATATGATTTGTTTTTTGAAAAGATAAGCTTTCTGGGCTTCAGCCTTTATGAAATGTGCCTGCTGTTTCTCATATGGTCATTTCTCGGCTGGGCTATTGAGGTCTGCGCTCACGCTCTGAAAATGGGCGAATACTCAAACCGTGGATTTTTAAGTATGCCTATATGCCCTATATACGGCGTTGGTGTGCTTATAATAACAATAGCTCTGGAGCGGTTTATGGAAGTGCCCTTTGCGGTGTTTCTAATGTCATCGCTCATATGCACGGGCTTTGAGCTGGCGGTGGGAGTGCTGATGAAGCTCATTTTCCATAATATGTGGTGGGATTATTCCGACGAGCATTTCAATTTCAAGGGATACATATGTCTTAAGGTGAGCGTCGAATGGGGTCTCGGCTGCCTTATAGTTGAATACTGCGTCGAGCCGTGGATAGAGGGCTTTATCGGCATAATCCCCCGAACCGTGGGCGTTGTTGTCATAATCGTTATGGGAATACTTATCGTTATCGACTGCATAAACTCCGTATCTGCGGTATACAGACTGAATCTCAGGCTGAAAGAGATATCCGAGATCTCTCAGAAAATGTACGATTATTCTCAGAAGCTGGGAAAGTCTTTTGCTGACAAGGCTCTTGAAGCGGCTGACGCAGGTGCTGAGACCGCTGCGGATATTTATATGGCAAGGGAAAAGGCTGCCGAAAAGGCTGACATCATCAGGGAAGAGGTCAGCGAGAAAAAGGACGAGCTTATCGACAGGCTCAGAGCGAGATATGACGCTCTTACGGCGTTTACCGATGTAAAGGACAAGCGTGTTGTAAGACTTATAAAGGCATTCCCGAGCCTTAAGTCCGTTGATTACGGAGATACCCTTGAAAAGCTCAGGACCGAGCTTAAAGAGCGGCTTCGCAGGAAAGGGGCATAAGCTATGTTATCCGAAGCAATGGCATTTATTTTATCGGCAGGGATAGGACTTTCAACAGCTGTCCGTGAAACTGTTGAAAACTGCAAAATAATAGACGGCGTTCCCTATTACATCACCTTTGAGGATAATTTTGAGGGAACAAGGCTTGACTCAACAAAATGGGTACACTCCCCCGAATGGAAAAGGCAGGACCTTAACAATTACTGGAAAGATGAAAAGGCATACCTTGACGGTGAGGGTCATCTTGTAATTGAAATGGAGTATGACAAATATACCGACAGGTATAATTCGGGCGCTGTTGAGACCAAGGGAAAATTTGAGCAGGCGTATGGATATTACGAGATAAAATGCACCCTGAACAATGTCCCGGGCTACTGGACTGCTTTCTGGCTTATGAATGATTCTGTAAACAGCGAGGAAAACGGCGGCAGGGACGGCACGGAGATAGACATTTACGAGTCGCCGTATTACAATGAAAAGCAGATACAGCACACCCTTAACTGGGACGGCTACGGCAATGCCCACAAGTCTGAGGGAAAAATAGTTGATGTGAATGTATATGACGGTGAGTTCCACACCTTCGGTCTGCTCTGGACAAAGGACGGGTATGTTTATTACATTGACGGCAAAGAGACCTGGCGTACAAATGCAGAAAAGGCAGAGGGCACCTGTGAAGTGCCGCTCTACCTGATAATTTCTGCGGAAACGGGTTCCTGGGCAGACAAGCCTGTAAAAAGCGATTTCCCCGACAGCATCTATGTTGACTATGTTCGGGTCTATTCCGCAAGCTGATCTGTCCGCACAAGAATTTTGCCTGTGTCCTCTTTCCGAAGAGCAATTACCGCCCCTCGGATAAGGTAGGCTATGGGGTCTCCTGCGGGGCTGCGGTGGAGACAGATTATCCGAGTGCCCTCAATAAGCCCCATATCCATAAGGCGGCGGCGCATATCCCCCGTTCCGTTCATTTCGGTGACGGTGGCGGTGCTGCCCTCGGACAGCGAGGACATTGATGATATATTATTCATAAGTATTGCTTCCCTGAAAATAAATATATAAACAGCCTATTATGCAGATGATTTTAAGCTGTCATTATTATAGTATGCCCGAGGTGATATTCGGGTGAATGCCGAGGAGATATATATGCCAAGATTTTTTATTGACGAGTCCGCTCTGAACGGAGACATTATAACCATAACAGGCGGCGATGCCGTTCATATAGGCAGGTCGCTGAGAATGAAAACAGGCGACAGCATAACATTTTGCAGAGAGGGCATTGATTTTGAATCGGTCATTGAAAAAATGACCTCCGATGAGGTGTATTGCAGGGTTGTTGAAAAAATCCCCTCCTCCTCTGAGCCGAAACTCCGACTGACTATATATCAGGCACTCCCCAAGCAGGACAAGCCCGAGCTTATCATTCAGAAATGCACGGAGCTGGGAGCGGCAAGGATAGTTTTCTTTATCTCAAAAAGATGCGTCTCACGCCCCGATGAAAAGTCTGCCGAAAAGAAGCTTATGAGGTGGAGAAAAATTGCGGAGGAAGCCGCAAAGCAGTCGGGAAGAGGAAATATCCCCGAGATATGCGGCATTATGAGCTTTGACGAAGCGGTAAAAGATCTGTGTGAAAATGAGATATCCCTTTTGTGCTACGAAAACGGCGGGGAAAGGCTTTCGGAGATAGATTTTTCGGGCAAAACCACCTGCGGCGTTATGATAGGGGCTGAGGGCGGCTTTGACAGGACAGAAGCGGATATATGCTGTGAAAAGGGCGCTGTGCCAATATGGCTGGGAAAGAGGATACTCCGCTGCGAGACCTGCCCCATTGCGGTAACAGCGATGATAATGTTGTCAGCGGGGGAAGTGTGAAAAACAAAGGGTCAATGTCAGAAAGAATGACATTGACCCTCAGCTTGTAGAAAAAGCGACATAACGAAAAAAGTTGCACAAATAAACTCAACAGTAAAAGTTTCGTCCACCTTTTCAAAGGTGGCAGGGGTCAAGGGGAGAGGAAGTCAATCTGCGAAGTCAGGCTTTTTAAATATTACTATTGTAGTTTATAGCACCTATCCCATTGAAATAGATTTCAATAGCTTGATGTCTTTTGTTGGTTGCATCATATGTTGGTTCGTGAACCAACACTTTGTCGATGAACTCTGCAATGATTTCAGGAGTAAGGACATCAATATTCGTGTATTTATCTACAATAGCAATGAATCTGTCAGCATTAAGCTGTATGCTGTCTGTGATTTCGATTTCTTTCGTTATCACGGACAGCTTGTTTTTTATTTCTTCCTGCTCTCTTTCATACCCAACTGACAAAATATGTAAGCGTTCACTGCTCAGAGTTCCGAGGACTGTTTGCTCAAAAAGCTTTTTTATAAGAATGTCAAGTTCCTGCATTCTCTTTTCGCAAAGCTGTTTTTCTTTGTAAAGCTTCTTTATATCGCCTGCGGTTTTGTTTGTAAAGCTTTGAATGGCAACATTCAAAAAATGCTCTCTGTCATTCCGAGCAGCCGCAAGAACTTTTTGCAGTTCGCTCAGTATAAGCTGATTGATAACGCTCTCTCTGATGTAGTGTGCTGTACAAAGTTTCGTTGAACGTTTGTATCTGCCACAGTGATAACAATTCTTTCTTGGTATAACCGTACTCCTTGTTATATACATGCGGCTTCCGCAGTCAGCACAGAAAACAAAACCGCCCAAAGGGTCAGGCTCTCTGACTGTCGGTACTTTCTTCCTGCTTTCAAGTATCTTCTGAACAGTATCAAATGTATCACGGTCAATGATTGGCTCTTGTGTATCATGGAAAATGACATATTCACTTTTGTCCAACCGAATTTTTTTCTTGCTCTTATACGAAAGCTTTCTTGTCTTGAAGTTGACAGTATCACCTGCGTATTCCTGACGACCTAACATTTCTCTGATTGTTTTTCCGTCCCATAAGCAAGGGTCAGCAGGCAAAGCTCTTATTGAAATCTTACCATGCTGTCTTGCATATACTGATGGAACAACAATATTTTCAGAATGAAGATAGTTTGCAATTTGAGTAGTACCTTTGCCATTCAGAAAAAGATTGAAAATCTTTCTGATATTCTCTGCTGCTTCTTCATCAACAATCCATTCTTTGGGATTTTCAGGATTTAGTTTGTAACCATAAATAACATTGTTGCAAATTCTTTCTCCTGACATTCCTTTGTTATGAATGACGGATTTTACTTTTTTGCTTGTGTCTCTGACGTACCACTCATTCATAATATTTCGGAAAGGAGTAAATTCGTTATCGCCTTTTACCGAATCAACATCATCATTTATAGCAATGAAATGAATGTTGTTTTCAGGAAAATAAATCTCAGTATAGTAGCCGACCATAAGATAGTTACGTCCCAAACGTGACATATCTTTGACGATTATTGTACTGATTTTTTTTGCTTCACATTCGGCAATCATCGCTTTGAAATCAGGTCTGTTAAAATTCGTTCCGGTGAACCCATCATCGACAAAAAACTTTGTATTCATTATGCCCTTGCTGTGTGCATAGTTGAGCAATAATTTCTTTTGATTAGCAATGCTGTTGCTTTCGCCATCAGGTTCATCACGGGAGAAGCGTGTGTAAAGTGCTGCACAAGTTGCGGTTTTGTTTGACTGGTACATGATAAATTTCCTCCTGTGCAGTCAAACAAAAGAAAAT
>CAKSPU010000023.1 GCA_934486875.1 uncultured Oscillospiraceae bacterium | reverse complement strand
GAAGCAGCACGTTGTTTATACCTTTATCGCAAACGTAATAAATACAGGCTTTGCCTTCCCGTCGAAAATCGACCATAGCTGCAAGTCTCATCCTTGCCAATTGGTGCGAAACTGTAGTCTGATTTATCTCCAAGACTGCGGAAAGATCGCTTACGCACATGGGCGTTATCGCCAGCGCCGAAAGTATTTTTAACCTGGTTCCGTCGGACAGTACGTCAAAAAACGACGCTAATTTTTTCATTTTGCCGTCGCTTACGTATTTTTTTACAAGTTGCTGTTTTCTTTCATCTATCGATATGTTCATACGAGCATAATAACATATGCACGTTTGCGCATTATGTCGCATATATGTAAGTATTGATTTTTAAGGTCGAAACGGAGGCAATATGGCTCAAAACGACATTTTCAGGCTTCTTCTTATACTTCTACTCGTCATAAACGGCTACGATGATTCTAACGGCGAAAATACGTCCGGCAGCAGCCACTGCTCGCTTTCGGGCAATCTTAACCAAATAATATTGACTGTACTGCTCCTGAGTTTCTCCGACAACAGAACTTCCGCTTCCGATTCTTCCACAACTACGTTTTAGCATAGGCGCACCCTGCCTGACGCACAACTATCTTACGCATACAAAAAAACGGCTACGCACAGATGCGTCTGCAAATACAATCGTACCTTGCAAATCGCATTTATACGCAACCGTTTTTGTTTTTTGTCTACTAATATCTCGCTCTCATGGAATTAAGTATCGCAAGTACTGCCACGCCTACGTCGCCAAACACAGCCAACCACATATTTGCGATACCGCATGCAGCCAAAACGAGTATACCTATCTTTACCGCAAGCGCAAGCCAGATATTTTGTTTTACTATGCGCATAGTCTTAGCAGATATGCGTTTCGCCGTCATAATTCCGCTTAAATTATCGTTCATGAGCACGATGTCAGCCGCTTCTATTGCTGCGTCGGAGCCTACTCCGCCCATCGCAACCCCTATATCCGAACGCATAAGCACGGGAGCGTCGTTGATTCCGTCGCCTACAAAGCAAACCACTTCATTACTCTTTTTGTTATTGATGAGTTTTTCCGTCTCGGCTACCTTATCTTGCGGCAAAAGCGAAGCCTTGTAGTCGCTTAATCCTAATTCCTCTGCCACGCCGCCGGCAATTCTTGCGTTATCGCCGGTGAGCATTATAGTCTTTGCCCCGCCTTCGTTAAGCGCCTTTATAGTTTCTTTTGCGTCGGCTTTTATCTCGTCGGCAATGAGAATACTTCCCACGAACTTTTTATTTTTAGCCACGTATACAACAGTACCGATTTCGTTCGTTTCTTCGAATTCGATTCCTTCCCTGCGCATAAGTTTTGCGTTTCCGCACGCTATTTCGCATTCGCCTCGAGCTATGATTCCGTGTCCGGAAATTTCTTCTACCGTGTATCCGTCCGGTATATCTTTGCCGTATGCCTCGGTGATGGACTTGGCTATGGGATGATTACTTCCTTTTTCTGCAACGGACGCAAGGCGCAATATCTCCTCTCTGTTTTCGGCCGGAAAAACGTTGCTCACGGTAAAGTTGCCTTTAGTAAGCGTACCGGTCTTATCGAACACAAATACGTTTGTCGCAGCGAATTTTTCCAGGTAGCTGCTGCCCTTTATGAGAATACCCTTTTTCGATGCTCCGCCTATGCCGGCAAAAAATCCGAGCGGAATCGATATAACGAGCGCACACGGACAAGATACTACCAAAAACGAAAGTGCCCTGTATACCCACGTGGCAAAGTCCTTTGTTATTATTCCCGGTATTATCGCCAGAAGCACCGCCACGCCCACGACTATAGGCGTATAATATTTTGCGAACTTGGTTATAAAATTTTCGGTCTTTGACTTTTGAGAAGACGCATTTTCTACAAGGTCCAAAATTTTAGCAACCGTCGAATCGTGAAACGCCTTATCTACTCGCACTTTTACCGTGCCGCTTATATTGACGCAGCCGCTTATGACCTCGCCGCCCTCACAAACATCACGGGGAACGGATTCGCCTGTGAGCGCAGACGTATCAACAGTGGAGCTGCCCGATACAACGGTTCCGTCAAGGGGGATCTTCTCGCCTGCCTTAACGGTGATGACAGTTCCCACAGCCACCTCTTCGGGATCTACCTGAACAAGATTGCCGTTTTCGTCCTCGATATTTGCGTAATCGGGACGGATATCCATAAGCTCGGAAATGGATTTTCTTGATTTGCTTACGGCGCAGGACTGGAAAAGCTCGCCCACCTGATAGAAAAGCATTACCGCCGTGCCCTCTGCATATTCGCCTGTTGCGAATGCGCCGATTGTGGCAACGGTCATAAGAAAGCTCTCGTCAAAAAACTGCAAATGAATTATTCCGAGGAATGCTTTTCGCAGGATATCGTAACCGATTATCAGGTATGGAATGAGGAAAAAAGCAAGCTCCCATACGCCTATATCAAGACCCGAAACCTTGAAAAATATCATTTCAGCCACAAGGATAACAAAGCTTATGATTATCCTTACAAGGCTTTTTTTCTGCTTTTTGGTCATAGTGAGGGTTCCTTTCCTAAATATGTCTGCACCAAAAATATTACATTACAATGGTGCAGTCCGGCTCTATCTTGCTGCATTCCTTGACGACCTGCTTCATAATGTCGTCAAAGCGGGCATCATCGGCTGTGATAGTGAGCTTCTGGGAAATAAAGCTTACGGTTGCGGACTCAACGCCGTCCAGCTTGTTGATAGCGTTTTCCATTTTCTTGGCGCAGTTTGCGCAGTCGAGATCCTGAAGCTTGAATACCTTTTTCATAATAACATTCTCCTTTAAACAGTTGATTATTCTTCAACGTGCTCCATACCCATTTCGATGATGCTCCTTACGTGGTCATCATCGAGGGAATAAAACACGATCTTGCCTTCTTTTCTGAAACGCACCAGCTTGTTGTTTTTAAGCACTCTCAGCTGATGTGAAACTGCGGTCTGACTGAGACCTAAAAGCTGCGCCATATCGTTTACGCAAAGCTCAGATTCAAAGAGTGCGTAAAGAATGCGTATTCTTGTGGTGTCGCCGAAAACCTTGAAAAGCTCTGCCAGGTCGTAGAGTATCTCATCGGGGGGGAGCTCTGATTTCACCTTTTCCACAACGTCCTCGTGGATAACGAGAAATTCGTCCTTAACGTCCATTATTTCCACCTCACTTCTTTATCACGGCAAAGCCTGCGGGGATATTTCCCGTCAGCAGCCTTGTGCTGTATTCCATACAGCCGTTTTTCTCGGCATTTTCGGCAATAAGATCAAGATAATCCTCGGTGTTCATATCCTCGCTCGGAGAAAAGCCCATAAGCTTGTAAATGCCGATGCAGGCTCTGAAAAACAGGCTCGATTCTCTTACAAGATATGTGGGAATGATTATCCTTCCGCCCTTTTTTGTGACCCTAACAAGCTCGGAAAAAGCCTTTGAGGGGTCGTTTAAAAGATGAAGAACATTTCCTGCGATAACAACATCATAGGTGTTGTCTCTGTCTTTAAGGTTTGTGATGTCACGCTTTGCAAAGGCGATGTTGTAAATACCCTTGCGGCGTGCTTTTTTCATAGCCTCGATAAGCATATTTCCGGAAACATCGGTGCATATGACTTTCTTTGCATTCTTCGCAGCCGCCATAGAGAGCATTCCCGTTCCTGCGGCACAGTCAAGTACGGCAACGCCTTTCGGAACTTGCTCCTCCACCGCTCTGCACATCTGTTTGTTCACATTGAAGTTCAGAAGCTCAGACAGATCGTAAAGCCCTGAAAATTTATCCCAGAATGAACTCATCTGCGTCACCTGCTTTCGTGAAATATCTTTCATATGTTCATCTGTTCATATGATAACATATTTTGCTGTTCACGTCAATACATATTCCTAAATTGCATATTGATATGTATATAAATATATGCAAAATGTTCCGTAAAACTATTGACTTTTAAACAGTAGTGTGTTATTATTAAGGCAAGATAACTACTGTGTAATAAACAGTACAACAGAAAGGTTGGGATAGCTATGACAAAAGACGAGTACATCAGAAAGCTGCGCTCCAAGCTGAGATTTTCCCTTTCTTCGGGGGAGATAAATGACATTGCGGGGGACATTTCGGAGGTCTTTGCGGACGGTATGGCAGACGGCAGGAGCGAGGGAGAGATATGCATCTCCCTCGGCACCCCCGCCGATGCCGCAAGGAATATCCTGAGCGAGCACGGCATATCTCCCGATAACGGCAGAGCTTTTGCAAAGGCGGCGATCTTTATTGTCATTACCGTGGCGGCGCTGTGCTTTCTGTGGGGCAACACCTATGACAGCACATTTATAATGCCCCTTGTGCCCATAGGTCTCCTGCTTATGCTTGAGGACGGAAAGCTGACAGGGCTTACGGGTAAAAAGCCCTCAATGCTGTCGCTTATTGCGGTGATATTGTCTGCTGCGGGTGTTTTTATTTTCGGTAGGCTTGCCGATGGGGTTTTAGCCTGCAATGAAGCGGTGCTTATGGGGCTGAGTGCCGCATTGACCGCTGTAACGGCGGCTATGTCCGTATGTGCGGTGCTGTCTGTGAGGGTGTCACGCTTCGGTGCGGCAGTTCCCATATGCGGCGGTGTAATATCCGCAGTAATTATCGGCTTTATGGTATATTCGGCTTTTCACATTATAGAGCGGCATTTTACAGATAGCGATATGAGCTATGAAATGATGCAGATAATGTACCGCAGTAAATTCCTGAACATTTTCATCACAACCTTATTTGCAGCTATGGCATTGGTGTTTGTCACCCTTGCTGTAAGGAGAGACAGGCTGACCCTGCCCTGTATGTACGCAGTTATGGGCATTATGATGATACTCAGCAAAGAAAGAGGCATACTCAGAGCCATTGACCCGAGTATGCCTGTGGGAAGTATTTTGAAGCTTGTCCCTGTGTCACTGATAATTGCGGTGGTGGGAACGGTGATTCTGTCGGCGGCGGCTGACATTTATCTTATCCGCAGAAAGGTGAAAAGCAATGGATAAGGGACAGATGAAAAAAGGCGTTCTGGAAATGTGTATCCTCCACATCTGCACGGACGATGATATGTACGGCTATGAGATAATGAAGCGTATGACTGAAGCTTTTCCCGAAATAAGCGAGAGCACCGTATATGCCGTTCTCCGCAGGCTCAGTGCCGACGGCAGCACGGAAAGCTACACGGGCACGGTTTCGGGAGGACCTCAGAGAAAATATTACCGCATAACTCCCAAGGGACGGGAGGAGCTTGCCGCAATGACGGAAATGTGGAAAAGCACGGTTGCGGCTGTGGGGAAAATTGGTATTGTGTGATAATACCGATATTACTTGATAATATCAATATTACTTGATAATATCATATTCCAGCTTCATAATAAGAATCCTTTTAACGTGAGCGTCAAGGATATCATCGGTGATATCGCCGCTGTTGTAAGCCGCAAGAATGTCATTGTAAGCGGTCTGAGAGTCGGTGACGCAGAGCATATCGTTATCCGCAAGGAGCGCCTGAACGTAAACCGAGCTTTCCGACGAATAATTCTGTATTGCGTCCATTCCAAGGTCATCGGTGATAACAACGCCGTCAAAGCCCAGCTTGTCACGGAGTGTCTCGTGGATAACGGGGGAGAGCGATGCGGGAACATCGGGGTCAATGAGGTCATAGACCGTGTGACCCACCATTACAGCGGGAATTTTCTCCGTATCGGCGTTGATGCCCGCTTCAAATGGTACAAAATCACGGTTATAGAACTCGTAAAGCTCACGGCTGTCGTGGGCGGTGTCCTTGTGTGTGTCGGTATTTTCGCCGTAGCCCGGGAAATGCTTAAGGCAGGAAGCAAGACCATTGTCGGTGGCAGTTTTCACAATTGCCGCAATGCCCTCGGCAGTGCCTTCCGGACCCTGACCCATTGTTCGGGGATAAATGTAGCTTGACTGGTCGGCGGAAATGTCCGCAACGGGGGCAAGATTAAGGTTTATGCCCATTGATGTGAGGAGCTTTGCTTTTTCCTCGGTGTCCATTTCAAGAAGCTCTTTTCCTCCACGGCTGTAAAGGAGCTGGGGAGATGAAAAGGGCTCGTCACGGTACTGTGTATATGCGCTGACCCTGACAACCGTTCCGCCCTCTTCGTCAACGGCAAAAAATGGGGATATCTTTGCGGCTTCGGAAATTTCAGCGGTGAGTGCGGATATGCCCTCGGGGTCGCTGTTTTTAAAGTCATTTCCGTAAAGGGTATAGCCTCCGTACTGATATGCTGCCATTTCATCGGCGGGTGATGAGGGCATTCTTGCAAGTATGACCTGTCCGACCTTTTCCTCGGCAGTCATTTGTGACAGCAGGTCATCAGCCCTTTTACTTAGCTTGTCAAGGCGTTCCCTGGCGGCTTTCTCAGCCTTGTCCTCTTCACTTTCAAACTCCGTTTCGGTCTTTGCGGCTTCTTCGTTTATTGCGTTTATATCCCCGATGGTTCCGTTTACCGCAGGGGCATTCTTGCCGATATTGGCATCATTTTCGATAATTTCCCCAATCGACTCGGCGCAGCCTGTGAACATCAGCGCCGCACATACGGCAGAAATAATTTTTTTCAGCTTCAAAAATATCAGTCCTTAAATATTGATGAATTTATCTTTATTATAATATTTTTCGCCGCTTATGTCAAGTTTTCATAAAAATAAAGCCCTCCGAAGCGTTCGGGGGGCTTTTATACTAATAACCAATAAAACTGTAGACAAAAAATCATCGCATAATCCATATATGCAAGATTATGCTCGATTTTTTGTACAGTTTTTTATTGGTTCTTAGTATTAAAATCTATTCAGACTTATTTCTTATCCGATTTTTTAACTATCTCGGGAGCAGCCTTTTCTGTCACGCATTTTTCGGTTACAATGACCTTTTCAATGTCATCATCGGAGGGTGCATTGAACATTGTGTCCTGAAGTATGCCCTCAACAATGGCACGAAGTCCTCTTGCGCCTGTTTTCTGCTTGATAGCCTCGGCAGCAATAGCTGTAAGTGCCTTGTCCTCAAATTCAAGGTCAATATTATCAAGCTTGAAGAGGTGCTTGTACTGCTTCACAAGAGCATTCCTGGGGTCGGTGAGTATCCTTACAAGTGCTGCTTCGTCAAGCTCATCAAGAACGGTGATAACAGGAAGTCTGCCCACCAGCTCGGGAACCATACCGAATTTAACAAGGTCTTGGGGAGTAACGTCCTTAAAGATGTTCTTCTCCTTTTCAGCCTTGCTCTTAATGTCTGCGCCGAAGCCCAGAGTTGTGGAGTCCTTGCGCTTTTTGATAGTCTGCTCGAGACCGTCAAAGGCACCGCCGCAGATAAAGAGAATATTCTTTGTGTTGACCTGAATGCATTCCTGATTGGGGTGCTTTCTGCCGCCGTTGGGGGGAACGTTGGAAACCGTGCCCTCAACGATCTTAAGAAGTGCCTGCTGAACACCCTCGCCGCTTACATCACGGGTAATGGAGGTGTTCTCGGATTTTCTTGCGATCTTGTCTATCTCGTCGATGTAGATGATGCCACGCTCGGCAGCCTTTACATCATAATCCGCAGCCTGCAAAAGTCTTACAAGAACATTTTCAACGTCATCGCCCACATAGCCTGCCTCGGTAAGTGTGGTGGCATCGGCAATTGCAAAAGGAACGTCCAGTATTTTTGCGAGAGTGGAGGCAATAAGGGTCTTGCCCACGCCTGTGGGACCCAGGAGGATAACGTTTGATTTCTGGAGCTCAACGTCATTTTTCTCTTCCTTGCTTCCCGCAGCAATTCTCTTGTAATGATTGTAAACCGCAACGGAAAGGGCGATCTTTGCCATATCCTGACCGATAACATATTCATCGAGAACAGCCTTTATCTCAGAGGGCTTCTTTATCTTAAGCTCCTTGGGTGCGGTGTTCTTTTCAAGTCGGTCAAAATGTTCGGGATCGGGGATATATCCCAGCTGCTCATTGTTCATAAGCATTTCGTAGCAGTAAATCACACAGCTGTCGCAGATATTAGCTCCTCCGGCGGAAAAAATATTCTGTGCTGCCGTTTCGGGTCTGCCGCAGAAGCTGCAGCGCTTTGGTCCTTTTTCCGAGGGCATTTGTTACCATTCCTTTCCTTGGGGTATTTTTGTCTTTTTGATGTAAAATTGCCCTGCCGCCGAAACGACAGCAGAGCAATGTAAATTTTATCTGTGCTCGATGACCTTGTCGATGAGACCGTATTCCTTTGCCTCTTCGGCAGTAAGATAATTGTCTCTTTCGGTGTCACGCTCGATAACATCAAGAGGCTTGCCGGTGTTCTTTGCAAGTATCTCGTTGAGCTTCTGACGGGTGTAGACCATATGGTCGGAGTGGATCTTTATATCAGTACACTGACCCGAAATTCCGCCGCCTGAGATAAGGGGCTGATGAATAAGTATCTCGGAATTGGGGAGAGCAAATCTCTTGCCCTTTGTGCCTGCGGAAAGGAGGAATGCTCCCATTGAAGCAGCCATACCCATACAGATAGTGGAAACATCGCATTTGATGTACTGCATGGTATCATAGATAGCCATACCTGCCGTGATTACGCCGCCGGGGCTGTTGATGTAGAAGGAAATGTCCTTTTCGGGATCCTGTCCTTCAAGAAACAGCATCTGTGCGATAACAAGGCTTGCGGTGGTATTATTCACGTCCTCGGACAGAATGATTATTCTGTCGTTGAGAAGTCTGGAATAAATGTCCATACTGCGCTCGCCGTGGCCGGTCTGTTCAACAACATAAGGCACTAAGCTCATCAGAAACACCTCCGTAAAAAATGTGTGCTTAAATTACTTGATAACTGCGCTGTCCTTTACGAGCTTGGAAGCCTCTGTAACAAGCATATCAGTCTTGAGAGTTGCGGGGCTTACTACGCTCATAAGCTGGTTGAGAGGAAGCTTGTAGTTCTCGGACATCTTCTTGAGCTCTTCCATAACCTGCTCGTCGGTGACCTCAATGCCTTCGAGCTTAGCGATCTGCTCGAGAGCGAGTCTGAGCTTAACGGTCTTTTCAGCCTGATCCTTGAAAGTATCTCTGAAAGCAGCCTCGTCCATACCTGTGAAGGAGAGGTACATAGGAAGATCAAGACCCTGTTGGGAAAGTCTCATCTCGAAATCTCTTACCATTTCGTCAATCTTGTGGTCGAACATAACCTGAGGGATATCAGCGTTCATCTTAGCGATAACTGCATCATAAACAGCGTTCTCCGCAGCAGCATCAGCGTTCTTGGCAGCGTTGTCCTCAAGCTTCTTCTTAAGGTCAGCCTTAAGCTCGTCAAGAGTATCGAACTCGGAAGTATCCTTAGCGAAATCATCGTCAAGGTCGGGGAGCTCGGTGGTCTTGATCTCGTGGAGCTTGATCCTGAACTCAGCGGGCTTACCTGCCAGCTCTTCCATCTGATAGTTCTCGGGGAATGTTACGTTGATGGTGAAGTCCTCGCCTGTGGTCTTGCCGATGATCTGCTCCTCAAAGCCGGGAATGAACTGACCGGAACCGATCTTAAGGGAGAAACCGTCTTCCTTGCCGCCGTCGAATGCCTTGCCGTCCATAAAGCCCTCGAAGTCGATAACTACTGTATCGCCGTTCTCAACAGCTCTGTCCTCAACAGTGATAAGCCTGCCGTTTCTCTCCTGCATAGACCTGAGCTGGTTGTCAACGTCCTCGTCAGAGATAGTCTTGACATTCTTTTCAACTTCTATACCCTTATAATCGGAAATCTCTACCTCGGGCTTGGCTGTTACCTTTACCTTAAAGGAAACGCCGTTGTCCTTGGAAAGAGCGGTAACGTCGATCTCGGGGCGGTCAACGATATCAAGACCTGCCTCTTCGATAGCAGCGCCTACGATATAGGGAACCATTGCGTTTACAGCATCATCATAGAAGCAGCTCTCGCCGTAAAGCTTCTCGATCATCTTTCTGGGAGCCTTGCCCTTTCTGAAGCCGGGAACGTTTATCTTGTTCTTAGCTTTCTGATAAGCAGTCTGAACGGCATTCTCAAACTCCTCGGCGGTAGCCTCTACCTCGAGTTCATAGATATTTGTTTCAACTTTATTTGTAGATTTTAAGCTCATTTACAACATCCTCCATTTTAATACAAGCATATAAAAAGATTATAACATAGTTTTGCCGATAAAGCTATAGTGTTTTCAACATTTCTGCATTTTGCACAAATTACATTATTTTAACAGGGCAAAATTGCACATAATCTGCGGATACAAGCTGAAAAACGATGCCGTCTCTCTCACCGTTCACCGCATTCTGATGACCCTTTCTGCCGTGTATGTGACCGTACCAGCACCGCTTGATGTTGTGTCTGTACATCACTTCCAGCAGATCGGGGTTGTATTCATTGCCGTAAAGGGGTGGGTAATGCAGGAAAACCAGGGGTTCGAGACCTGCGCTTTCGGCAGATGAAATTGAAGCTTCAAGGCGGTTTGCCTCTCTCGCCAGCACCTTTGCGTCCGCAGGCTCGGTGTCATCATTTATCCAGCCTCTTGTACCGCATATGCCGTAGTTTTCGTAGGCATAATGATTGTTGTGCAGGATAAATATGCTGTCAAAGCCATTTTCCGCAAGGAAATTATTCATCTTTGCCGCAGTGGTCCACCAGTAATCGTGATTGCCCTTAAGAATTATTTTTCGTCCCGGAAGCATGTGGATAAAGCGGAAATCGGCTTCCGCTTCTTTCAGTGACATTGCCCAGGAGATGTCCCCGGGGACAACCACCGTGTCCTCGGGAGATACCTCTCTGTTCCAGTTATCCTTTATCCTTTCGACGTAGTTTTCCCACCCGCCGAAAATATCCATTGACTTGTCTGACGACAGGGACAGGTGCAGATCTCCCATTACAAAAAGAGCCATTTTCTATCCTTTCCATAACAGCGCTGCTGCGTGTCCTTAATTAATGATATTAAAGTGAGAGTGACTTAAGAACGAAGTCCTTCATATCGTCCTTGCCGATAACGCCTGTGAAGCGTATCTCCTTGTTCTTAAGGTCAGCAAGGGACTTGGGAACGTCATAGCCCGAAACCTCGTGGAGCTTCTCCACCTTGTCGAACTCGTCCATATCGCCTGCTGTGCCGTTGATAGCTTCAAGAACAGCGGTGCTGAACTTGTAGGGGCTTGCGGTGGAAGCGATAACGGTCTTGGTATTGTCGCCTGTAGCCTTCTTGTAATCCTCATAGACCTTGACAGCAACAGCGGTATGAGTGTCGAGGGTGTAGGAATACTTGTCGTAAATTTCCTTGATGCACGCCTTTGTCTGAGCATCATCGCAGCAGCCTGCGGCAAAATCAGCCTTGAGCTTTGCCTTTACATCATCGGTAACTTCATATCTGCCCTCAGATGCGAGCTTGCCGAACCATTCTCTTATCTGAGCGTCATTCTCGCCGCACATAATGTAGAGAAGTCTTTCAAGATTGGAGGAAATGAGGATATCCATAGAGGGGGAAACAGTGGTGATGAACTTTCTGTTTCTGTCATAGATACCTGTGTTTATGAAGTCGGTGAGGACGTTGTTTGCGTTGGAAGCGCAGATGAGCTTGTTTACGGGCATACCCATATTCTTAGCGTAGTATGCAGCAAGAATATTTCCGAAGTTTCCTGTGGGAACGACAATGTTTATCTTGTCGCCCGCATTTATCTCGCCGTCCTTGACAAGCTCTGCGTATGTAGAGATGTAGTAGATTATCTGGGGTGCAAGTCTGCCCCAGTTTATGGAGTTTGCGGAGGAGAACATCATACCGCCGTCGGAAAGCTTCTTCTTGATCTCCTCGTTTGTAAATACAGCCTTAACGCCGTTCTGGCAGTCGTCGAAATTGCCCTTAAGAGCGCAGACTGTAACGTTTTTGCCCTCCTGAGTAGCCATCTGACGCTTCTGCATAGCGGAAACGCCGTCCTGAGGATAGAACACCATAATTGATGTGCCCTCAACATCTGCAAAGCCCTCGAGAGCAGCCTTACCTGTATCACCCGATGTTGCAACGAGGATAACTACCTTCTTGTTGATGCCTGTCTTTTTGAGGGAAGTTGTAAGCAGATAGGGAAGTATCTGGAGAGCCATATCCTTGAATGCACAGGTAGGTCCGTGCCACAGCTCGAGGACATAGGTGCCGTCGAAAAGGTGGGATATCTCAGCGATATTTGCGGTAGCAAAGCTCTTATCATTATATGCACTTTCGGTGCAGTATTTAAGCTCTGCGTCTGTGAAGTCGGTAAGGAACTTTTTGAAAACATAAGCAGCTCTTTCGGCATAGCTCATATCTCCGAGGCTTACGATCTCGTCCATAGAGATAGAGGGTATCTCGGAGGGAACGAAAAGTCCTCCGTCATTTGATATGCCCTGTACGATAGCTTCGGCAGAGCTGATCTTTACTTCGCTGTTTCTGGTGCTTTTGTAAAACATAATGGATTCTTTCCTTTCTGATTGGTATATATCAAAAGCGATAGAAAAACCGCTGATTTTTAAATCGTGCTGTCTGTGCCGCCGTCATAGGCATTGTCAAGGTAATTCATTTTTATCACCCTGCCGTCCTTGACAGTGACTTCCGAAATGTCAAATCTCGGCTGCATATCGTGGGGATATCTGTAGGAATATTCCCTCGCTGCATTGATTATAAGGCTGCGCTTTCTGTTTTTTACGGCTTCTGCCCCGCTTTCGAGAGCCGAGATATCACGGGTCTTGACCTCCACAAAGGCGATGATGTCATCTTTTCTGGCGATAATGTCTATCTCGCCGCCTTTTATGCGGAAATTCCGCCTGATTATCTCATATCCCGACCTTTGCAGATAATAAGCCGTCAGCTCCTCGCCCAGCCTGCCCGTTTCACTTCTGCTTCGCCGCATAGTATTTTTTCAGAAATGACATTCTGTGGATAGGGGAGGGACCGTATTTGTCAAGCATTTCATAATGGAGCTTGGTGCCGTAGCCCTTGTGGCGCTCAAACTGCCACTGAGGATACATTTCGGCAGCGTCCTTCATATACCTGTCACGGCTCACCTTTGCGAGGATCGATGCCGCAGCGATGCTGGCAGATGTGGCATCTCCCTTTACAACAGCCTCGCCCTCAATGTCAAGGGGAGGAAATTTGTTGCCGTCCGCAAGAGCGTATTCGGGGGGGATATCAAGTCCGTCCACAGCTCTTTTCATAGCGAGAAGAGCGGCGTTCAGAATGTTTATCTCCTCAATTTCCTCAACGGTTGCGGTGGCGATGCAAAAGCTCTTTGCCTTGTTGATTATCTCGTCAAAAAGCTCCTCACGCTTTTTCTCGGTGAGCTTTTTGCTGTCATTTAGCCCCTCGATAACGGTGTCATTGTCGAGAATTACCGCAGCGGCGTACACATCGCCCGCCAAAGGACCACGTCCCGCCTCGTCCATTCCGCAGAAAACGGGGTGGAACAGGCGCACAGTCCTGTCATATTCAAATAATGGAGAAAGCTCCGCAGTGATGTTCACGGCAATTCCTCCCGACTTATGCAAGATCCGCAGGAGCTTCAAGAGTTATCCTGCCAAGCTTGCCGCTTCTGAACTCATCAAGCACGGTGATAGCGGCTCTTTCGGTGTTTATCTCGCCGCCCGAAATGAGCATTCCACGGGCTTTGCCCACTCTCATAAGAAGCTCATAGCCCGAAAGGCAGCCCATACTTTCGCCGCTCTCGGTCATTTCGTCCTCTTCGGGGGTCTCGAGCTTAATCTTGTAGCGCTCCTTCAGACCCTCGGGATATATGTCCCTGAGCCTCAGCAGCAGCCTGCACGCAAGCAGCTCCGTGTCAACTACATCGTCCTTGACAGCTCCCGTAAATGCGAGCTTTTCGCCCACAGCCATATCCTCGAACTTGGGCCACAGCACACCGGGCATATCAAGCAGCTCAATGTCATTGTCCACCATTACCCACTGCTTTTCACGGGTAACGCCCGGGCGATCCTCCACCTTTGCCTTTTTCTGCCCCGCCATACGGTTGATGAATGAGGACTTGCCCACATTGGGGATACCCACCACCATAAGGTGCAGTACACGTCCGCTCATACCCTTTGCGGCGTATTTTTCGATAAGGGGCGCAAGTGTCTCCCTGACCGCAGGAACGAACCTGTTGAGCCCTCTTCCCGTGCGGCAGTCGGCGGGAACGGCGCATATGCCCTCCCTGCGGAAATATTCTACCCAGCTCTGAGTTATCTTTTCGTCCGCAGCGTCGCACTTATTGAGTATGACTATCCTTGGCTTGCCCTCAACAAGGGTGTTTATCTCAGGGTTCCTGCTCGACATAGGCACTCTTGCGTCAATGACTTCAACAACAGCATCTACCAGCGGCAGACACTTTTCCATCATTCGGCGGGTCTTGGTCATATGACCCGGAAACCACTGTATTGACGGTATTTCGTTCATCTGTACTCCTTAAAACTTAAAAGAGGAAAGCAGGCGAAAGGCGAATGTCTTTCCGTCTGTCTTTCCTCCGTGAAATTTATGATTTCAGATCAGTCAACAGTTCCGATCCTGTCCATAGGCCAAATTCTGAAAACAACGTGACCTGCGATCTCTTCCTCGGGAACGAAGCCGATCCTGGAGCTTCTGCTGTCAGCCGAATGCATTCTGTTGTCGCCCATAACGAAGTAATTTCCCTCGGGAACAGTCACGGGATATTCAAATGCACCCTCATCAAGCTGAGTAAGCTCGTTTATGTAGTCCTCCCGGAGAACTTCACCGTTGACCTTGACAACTCCTGTGTCGAAGTTGATGTCCACCTGATCGCCGCCCTCAGCGATAATGCGCTTTACAATGGGCTTGCCGAGACTCTGACTGTCAACTATAACGATATCGCCCTTTTCGGGAGTGTAGAAAAGATGATTGATGATAAGCTTTTCACCGTCCTGAAGTGTGGGGACCATTGACTCGCCGTCAACGTTTGCCAGTCTCAGGAGAAATGTGAAAACAAGTATCACCGCAAAAAATGCGAAGATAATGGTTTCGGACCACTCGAGAAATTCCTCGTAGGGAGTGCCGTTTTTCTTGTTGTCGTCAGCATCAAGTGCTTCGTAGTTTATCTGATACTTAGCCATTATGCTCATCCTTTCGTGTTCCGTTGGGGACAATGTGCCTGAATAGCAAAAAAGGGACCGATTATAAGTCCCCAAGCGACCTCTAAAGCATTTTCAGCACACAGCAGAGCACGTTTTGCGCAGTGCTGTGTACCTGATAAGCTTTCGGTCAGTTGAAAGGAGTCTTATTCCTTTCATCGTATTAAGCTGTCTGAGCGGATTACTGGATCTGCTCCTTGACCTTGGCAGCCTTGCCGACTCTGTCTCTGAGGTAGTAAAGCTTGCTTCTTCTAACCTTACCGCTTCTGATGACCTCTACCTTGTCAACAACGGGAGAATGTACAGGGAAAACTCTCTCGATACCGCAGCCGTGAGCAACACGTCTGACGGTGAAGGTCTCCTGAATGCCGCCGTGTCTCTTAGCGATAACGGTGCCCTCGAAAACCTGGATTCTGTACTTCTGACCTTCCTTGATCCTTACGTGTACCTTAACGGTATCGCCCACTTCGAAAGCGGGAACCTCGGTCTTTAAGCTTGAGTCGCTGATAAGCTTGAGTGCGTCCATTTTTAAATCCTCCTAAAATATCAAGACATTCTTACCCCGCTTTTATCCCCCGTAAATGACGCTCGGAGGGCGGTGCAGCGGACTGTCCTTTTAATGTTGCAGCGGGTTTCCCGAATGCAGCACTAATCTCGTCTTTTCGGCACATAGGCATACTTCGACGGATTTTAAATGCGTATTTATTTTACCACATCTTCGCAGAAATTTCAATAGTTTTTTCTTATAATTAAAATTTCTGCATATTATTCAAAAACTGTACCATCTGCGCAGAATATATTTGTGCGTTTTGTACAAACAAGCTCTTCCGAAATATTGCTTTCGGCACAATATTCGGCAAATGAATCGGTGAGCACTGCGGAATTGAGATTCAGCTCTATCCCCGCAGGCAGCCTGTACCTTATTATAATGCCCTTTTCACAGTCTGAAACGCTCAGCATATTGATGTGGGGCTTGATATCGACCTCCACCATACCCTTTTTCTTGGAATGCTTCATAACCTTTATGGAATCCTGTGCAAGATAGGTTTCAAGCGCTTTTTTCAGATCTTCCGCATTGCCCGAAAGTTGAGATTCGTATTCCGCCCAACCGATGTCCTTGTTTGGGTGAACGGGATATGCCGCCCCAACTATCCTTATGCCCTCGGGACAGACAGCGTTCAGCCTGTCTGCGATCTCATCAAGGCTGATATCCTCCACCACAGCAATGTCCATAGGCTCTCTTTCACCCGTTGTTCCCAGGGAAAGAGCAAGGGGGAAATTAAGGTAAAGTCTCGGATTGAAGCCCTCCGTGAACCACACTGGCAGACCCGAACGCTTCAGCGCTCTCTGCATCGTCCTCATAAGGTCCAGGTGGGAAATGTAGATAGCCCTGCCTTTTTTCTCAAAGAATATCCTGACATTTTTCTTATCCAAAGCATTCCCTCCCCGCAGCCCTGTTCACGCCGCAGCCGCTGCATTTTTCACGGCAGCTTTTTGTGGTCATTCCGTCCTTTGCACGCTTGTTTTCACGGACAAAGAAGCTCTTGTCTATCATATAATCAAGGTGATCCCAGGGCGCTGTCTCGTCATATGCCATAGGTCGGTGAGCGTAGAAATCAATGTCTGCACCCACGTCCTCAAACGCCTTTACCCACTCGTCATAGCGGTACATCTCGTCCCAGCCGTCAAACTTGCAGCCACGCTCCCACGCCCGCTTTATGACCGCTCCCAGCCGTCTGTCACCCTTTGCAAGGGCGGCTTCAAGAATGCTTATGCGGTAATTGTGGTAGCTTACGTTGATGTATCGCTTGCTCTTTACGCTGTCAAGGAGCAGCTTCTGACGGCGGTTTATCTCGTCAATGCTTATCTGCGGCTCAAACTGAAAGGGCGTAAAGGGCTTCGGTACGAATGTGGCACAGCTTATTGAAATTGACAGCTTCTGTCCTCTCGGGCGGTTCGGCATCTGATAGTAAAGGTCAGCGATCCTTACCGCAAGGTCGGATATGCCAAGGATATCCTCGTCCGTTTCCGTTGGCAGACCCATCATAAAATAGAGCTTTACACCTGCATATCCGCCCTCAAAAGCGGTCTTGCAGGCGGAAAAAATCTCGTCCTCGGTGATGTTCTTGTTGATAACGTCACGGAGCCGTTGTGTGCCTGCTTCGGGGGCAAAGGTGAGACCGCTGCGCCTTACCTTTGAAAGCTGTTCCATAAGAGTTTTGCTGAACCTGTCTATTCTCATTGAGGGCAGCGCAAGATTTATCTTCTCGCCCTCGGTGTAATCCGTCATTTCGGTGAGCAGTTCTTCGATATCCGAATGGTCGCTGGTGCTGAGTGACGCAAGGGAAAGCTCCTCATAGCCCGTTGACTCGCAGAGAGACTTTGCTTCCTTTACGACCGTTCCTGCCGATTTTTCACGGAATGGTCTGTAAATAAATCCCGCCTGACAGAACCGACAGCCTCTTATGCAGCCCCTGAGTACCTCCACGACCGCTCTGTCGTGGACTATTTCGGAGAACGGCACAACGAATTTTTCGGGATAAAATACCTTGTCAAGGTCGGGGATTATCCGCTTCGTCACCTTTTCGGGAACGCCTCCGCAAACGGGCTCTACCTTGTCGATGCGTCCGTCATCGAGATAGGACACATTATATAATGAGGGTACGTAGATCCCCTTTATCCCCGCAGCACGGCGGAGAAATGTCTTTTTGTCATAGCTGCCCGATTTTTTCATCTGTTCGTACATATCCATAAGCTCAAGGTTAACTTCCTCGCCCTCTCCGATAACGAAAAGGTCGATGAAGTCGCAGAGCGGCTCGGGATTGCATACGCAGGGACCTCCCGCAATAACGATAGGGTCACTGTCATCACGCTCCGCCGCAAGGACATTCAGCCCCGCAAGGTCAAGCATATTCAGGATATTTGTGTAGCAAAGCTCGTACTGCACCGTGAAGCCGATGAAATCAAAATCCTTTATGGGGTCAAGGCTTTCAAGCCCGTAAAGCGGGATATGATTTTCACGCATAAGCTCCTCAAAATCCGTCCAGGGGGCAAAAACTCTCTCGCACCACCAGTTCTCACGGGCATTTTTCAGGGAGTAAAGTATTTTCATACCGATGTGGGACATACCGATGTCGTATGAATCGGGAAAGCAGAATGCGAAGCGCACATCTACCTTGTTTTTGTCCTTGACCACCGAATTCAGCTCGCCGCCGATGTATCTCGAGGGGGATTTTACTTTGAGCAGGAGCTTTTCGATATTTTCACGCTGGTTTTCCATATTAATATCCATTCCTTTAAATTATGTGCAGTGTGCCGTCATTTCAAGCTGAGGGATATGACGGAGTATCTCCCTCACAACGCCGTTTTCGTCATTGGACGGAGCAATGAATGCGGCGCTTTCCTTTAAGATCGGGTGAGCGTTCCGCATAGCAAAGCTGTACTTGCAGCAGCTCATCATTTCAAGGTCATTGAGATAATCCCCGAACACCATAGCCTCGTCAAAGCCCGCACCGAGCTTTTCCATAAGCCGCTTCACGGCATTACCCTTGTTCACGTTCTTATCCACGATATCCACCCAGTGAGTGTTTGAAAGTATAACGTTGAACCTGTCAGAAAACCGCTTCATTGCGGGATATGTGAGCTTTTCGGCATCCTTGTCAAAGAGAGCGATCTTTATTATCCTGTCCCTGCCCATAAAATCAGTGAGATCCTGCAGAGTGGTCAGGCGGGCGCAGTAAATGTGGCAGCTTTCCGCAAAATCAGGGTCGCTGTCGGTCACATATGCGGACTTTTCACCCGACAGAAGTATCCTTACGCCGTCGCCGTAAAGCTCCCTTGCGCTCTCTGTCATTTCCGCAACACTCTCATCGGGCATCGGCAGGGAATAAACGCACTGTCCCTTTTCAAAGGCTATGCCGCCGTTTTCCGCAATGAATGCCATTTTGTCCCGAACAGGCTCAAAAAGCCGCTCAACGCCGTAATACTGCCGACCCGAAGCGGCTGCGAAAACTATGCCCATATCGTGCATACGGTCGATCAGCTCAAAAAATCCACGGGGAAGCTCGTGGGCGCTGTTTAAAAGCGTGCCGTCAAGGTCGGCTGCAATAAATTTTATTATATAAGGTCAATCCCTTCAAAAAAATCTTTTCCGTCTGATATTATAGCACATTTTCCGACCTTTTGCAATGTCGATTTTATTAAATAAAAAGACTGTCGGGGAATTGCCCGACAGCCGATCTTTATTCGTTTGAGCTGTTCAGAAATGAACCGTACCTATTGTAAATTCCCGCCGCAGAAAGCCCTGTGAGCTGAGCCGAGCTTTGCAGCTCCGAGCCTTTCTTTATCATCTTTGCGCCAAAGGAATAGCCGCTTTTAAAAAGACCTGAAAGCTGTCCTCGGTTCTCTTTGAGCATCTTTTCGTCAACGGTCAGGGTCTTGTCTTCATTTACAGTGATTCCTGCCTTGGATAAAGAGGCTTCAAAGGAATCGGTGATGCCCGTCATACTTTCGCCGGTAAGCTTTGCGGCATAGCTTTTGGTGTTTGCAAGCGCCATGACAGCGCCGTTGTAGCTCTCCGCAAAATCCTTCACCTTGCTTACGAGTGCGTCATCGGAAAGCTTCTCGGACTTCATAAGGGAAGCCGCCGCAAGGCTCATTTCCGAAGCATTTTTCTTAAGAGCCGCAGCATTTTCCGTCTCGGAAAGAGAGCCGCTCTGATAATATTTCGATACGGCTTCGTCTGAGGTGTCCGTCCTGTTCAGATATGTCTTTCCCGTTTTCTGACTGAGCTTTGAATATGCCTTTTTCAGCATTTTCGAGTTAACAGATGAACGTCCCAGCAGGGAAGCGAGCTGACTTGATGTGCTGCTGCCCGAGCGCTTGTACATATTTGCTCTGTAATGGTCGATACCGCTAAGTGACATAAAACCGTCTCCTTACTTTTGCTTCTTTTCAGCCTGCTGCTGCTTTGCCGTGGAAAGCATAAGCTTTATTCTGTTCTCCTGATTTACCCTTGTGGCACCGGGGTCATAGTCAATGGGAACGATGTTTGACCGGGGGAAGGTCTCTCTCAGCTTTCTTATCATACCCTTGCCGATGATGTGGTTGGGGAGGCAGCCGAAGGGCTGGGCACAGACGATATTGTTGATGCCCATATTTATCATATCTATCATTTCCGCCGTCAGGAGCCAGCCCTCGCCCATTTTGTTTGCGGGGGAGATGAAAGGCTCAACGTCCTTTTTAGCTTCTTCAAAGGGAGTGGGACCGAAAAATCTCGTGCCCTTTACCGCCTTGATGATCTTGTTCTGCATCATCTTGAAGAAGCCCTTTACGGCAGTGGAAGCGATGTATTTCTTGTACTTTACGTGATAAAGCTCGGTCTCCACAACGTGGTGGTCGCCCATAAAGATAAGGAAGTCGATAAGACCGGGGCAGTATACCTCGCAGCCCTCGGATTCGAGAAATTTCTGAAGCTCGTTGTTGCCGAGAGGGGAGTATTTGATGAAAATTTCGCCTACGATGCCAACCTTTATCTTGTCGGGGTCGGGGGTGTAGGGAATATTTGCAAAGTCCTCGACGATCTCTCTCGATACCCTGTCAAAGCCCGCAAAGTTGAAGTTTATGTCCACAAGCTTGTCCACCCACTTGTCGATGAGCCTGTCGCAGTCGCCCTTGTTATTTTCGTAGGGGCGCACCTGGTTTGAGATGAGCATTATCAGGTCGGCGTAGCACACAGCGGTGATAAGGTCTGAAAGGAGGGGAGGGGTGAGGTGGAAGCCGGGGTTCTTTTCAAGGCTCGCAAGGTTCAGCGAGATAACGGGGACCTGCTCCATACCGCACTTTTTGAGCGCCTTGCGGATAAGGTGGATATAGTTTGAAGCACGGCAGCCGCCGCCTGACTGCACCATCATAAGAGCAGTCTTGTTAACGTCATATTCCCCTGATTTGAGGGCATCTATAAACTGACCGATACACAGCAGGGCAGGGTAGCAGGTGTCGTTGTGAACATAGCGGAGACCCTCGTCCACAATGCGTCTGCCCGTGGTGGTGAGCAGCTTCATTCTGTAGCCGTAGTTGTTGAATATCCTTTCAAGGAATCTGAAATGTATAGTAAGCATATTGGGAATAAGTATAGTATATTCCTTACGCATTTCCTCGGTAAAAAGAAGTCGTCCCTGTTCGTTGTAAATAAGCTCTGCCATATGCGTTTATCAGCCTCGTTTCACTTAAATAATTACAAAGTAGTATAAGAATACAGAGTAATTATATCATATCCGTCTATTTTTATCAATAGCTTTTGAAAATTTATTTATTGTTCAGTGATGAAAAATTATCGGCAAAATTATTAAGAAACTCCGTCCAGCTTTCACCCGCAACAAAAACATCATCGGCAATGATGTAAATTTTTCCGCTCTCGCCGATAGCGATAAAATCATCGTTTATCAGTCCGAGGGGGATAATATAGTCGTTCATACCGTCGGAAAGCTGCTTGAAAAGGTGGGCAGCCTCGTAGATGTTTTCGGGATATACCACCATTTTATTCTCAATATCGCCGTTTTCAGTAACGATGAACTGACCGTTTTCAAACTGACCGTGCTTGCCGATGGAGAGCATATAAAAATCGTTTATGATGTCTCTTGCATTGTCGGAGACCCTGTAGCCCTCCTCCTCATAAAAAGCGAAGCACTCCGTCAGGGAATCCTCCGACATAAAGCGCTGCCTGCCGTAACCGCAGGACTTTATAAGCTTTTCTGCTCTTTCGGAAAGACCGTTAAGCTCCATAATTTATGTTCATTCCTTTCAAAACGTGAAAATATACCAATTTATATTATACACCTCTTACGGCAAAAAGTCAAGCGCTCAGTCGGCGTATCGGTTCATCTGCACAGCGTCTGCGATCGCTTTGAAAACGGGTCCGCAGGTAACATTTCCCGAAATGCCCTCTTCTATCATCACCGTCACCGCATATCGGGGCTCATCGGCGGGGAAAAAGCCCGTAAACCAGCAGTTGAGCTTTTCATTCCCGTATTCATCGTATGTCCAGGTCTGGGCGGTGGAGGTCTTGCCGCCCCCTGTGGTAAATTCGGGTATCGCCACGGAATTTTCCTTGTACATCGCAGATATCATAAAATCCTTCAGCCTGTCGGCGGTGGTTTTTTTCATAACACGGGTGTAGCTTGAAATATCCGCCGAGACCGCTCTGACACCCGTTTGATCGGCGCTTCCGTTTATCAGCACGGGATATGGGCACTCGCCGCCGTTTGCAATAGCTGCTGTCATCATAGTCACCTGCAATGGCGTTGCGGTGAGCCTGCCCTGACCGAATGAGAAATTCGCTTTTTCCTCCGGAACGAGAAGCTCCCCCTCTGTGGGCAGATTGCCCTTAGCGGAGGAAAGCCCGGGGGCAAAGGTCTTTCCCTCCCCAAAGCCCAGCCCTGCGGCAAAATCGCAGAGGAATGAAGAGGGGATATCCTGCCCCAGTGAGATAAAATAGGGATTGCAGGATTCGACCATAGCCTGTCTCATATCGAGCCTGCCGTGACCGCCGAAGCGGTGGCAGCCGAATTTGTCCTGTCTGACTGTGATGCTTCCCGTGCAGTCATAGACGTATTCGTCGGAAATGCCGTATTCAAGGGCAGCCCCTGCGGTGACGAGCTTGAATACGGAGCCCACGCTGTATGCGGAAAATGCCCTGTTGATAAATGGGGAGTCGGGATCGTCAAGGCTCAGTTCGGGGTGGGAGGGGTCAAAAACAGGTTTGCTCACCACTGCGCATATCTCTCCCGTGGAGATGTCCACAACTATGGCAGCACCCTTTTTGACCTCCGCCATAGCCGCCTCCGCCGCTTCCTGGACGGCGTAGTCGATAGATGTGTATATCCCCGTTTTAAAGCTTGACACCCATTTCATATCAATGCCGTCGCCTTCAAGGAGATCGCCCCCTGCGTCAACGCTGTAGTTCAGATCAACATAGCTCCGAGGCACTCTGAGAAGCTCATCATAAGCCATTTCAAGCCCGCAAACGCCCCTGTCACCGCTTGTATAGCCGATGATGTGGGCACAGAGACAGTCGCTGCCGTATCGCTCCGAAATGGGTATCACCGCCGCAGATGTAAGTGTGGGAGTGTCCACTCCGCACAAAAACAGGGCATTCCCGTCGATGCAGCTCTCATATTTTTCCCTGTCGGTGACGTGGGCTTCAAGCTCGTCACGGTGGGCGGTCTCGGGGTCGATGACCGCAATGTACCGCTCGCTCCTGTTCACGAGCTTTTTGCCGTTTCGGTCATAAATTTCCCCGTAGGAGCTTACCACAGTCACCTCCCTCGGTGCGGACATATCGTATCTGAGATAATCCCCGCTGTTTATGTTTATTACCAGCAGCCGCCAGAGTAGGAATATTCCCGAAAATCCCGTCAGTCCTGCGGCGGCGATAAGTCTTTTTGTAAGGCTCTGCATAAGCTTTTACTTCCTTTCACTTTTGTATCAATGAAATTATTGGCATTCGCAGGCTGTATATTCATCATCTGCGCAGTATGCGCAGTAATTATACGGTCATTTATTGCGCCCCTGCCGCATAGAATTAACTGTGTCCGATACTCTGTATATGTGAAAGGAAGGTTTTAAAAATGACAAAATATTATCCCGAGGGTGCTCTTATAAATACTCCCGAAAACAAAGCGCAGCTTCGGAGCCTTGAGACCCTGCTCGCTGCGGCGGAAAGCGGAGCGATACTTGAGGCCCGTGCGGCAGTATGCGGCAGCAGCCACGACCTTATCGTAGAGCTGCCCTGCGGACGGGGGATAATTCCCAGAAACGAGGGAGCGGTGGGCATCGAGGACGGCTCCACAAGGGATATTGCCCTGATTACAAAGGTGAACAAGCCTGTGTGCTTTAAGGTGATAAAGGCGGAGATGAGGGACGGTGCGGTGGTGGCGGAGCTGTCCCGAAGAGCGGCGCAGGAGGAGTGCATCGAGCGGTACATAAGCAGGCTGAGAACGGGGGACATTATCCCCGCAAGAGTGACTCATCTGGAGCAGTTCGGCGCATTTGTGGATATAGGCTGCGGACTGCCCTCCCTTATCCCCATTGATTCTATGTCCGTTTCAAGGATATCCCACCCTGCCGACCGCTTTACCGTGGGACAGCTCATAAGAGCGGCGGTGAAAGGCATAAACGGCAGCAGGATATGGCTCACCCACAAGGAGCTTCTGGGCACGTGGGACGAAAATGCCGCACGTTTTTCCTGCGGTGAGACCGTGTCGGGGATAGTCCGCTCCGTGGAGGAATACGGCATATTCGTGGAGCTTGCACCGAACCTTGCGGGGCTTGCCGAGCCGAAAGCGGGGGTGCGTGCGGGGCAGTATGCGGGAGTGTACATAAAGGCGCTTATCCCCGAGAAAATGAAGGTGAAGCTTATTATCGTAGATGTATTTGACAGCGATGAGCCACCTGCCCCTCCCGAGTATTTCATTGCCCCCGATGTGAACCATATCGACAGGTGGAGATATACCTCGGCTTTGTCCGACAGGGTGATAGAAACTGTGTTTGAGTAAGAAATATCCCGAGAGAACGGCGTGTTCTTTCGGGATATTGATTGTATGGGGCGGCATAAAAATCTCAAATAAATATTTTGTCTTAAAATAATTCAAAAACAGCTTGAAATTCAAATGAAAATATAGTATAATGAAATTACCGTTTATTCTTACTTGAAAAGGAGCTAAAAAATTATGTACAAGGATATCATTGACACCATTGGCTATGTTGAAAAGGTCGACCCCGAGGTCGGCGAGGCTATGGCTAAGGAGCTTGCACGCCAGAAGAGAAATCTTGAGCTTATCGCCAGCGAAAACATCGTTTCCCCCGCAGTAATGGCTGCAATGGGCAGCGTTCTCACAAACAAGTACGCTGAGGGCTACCCCGGAAAGAGATACTACGGCGGCTGTCAGGACGTTGATATCGTTGAGACTATCGCTATAGAAAGAGCCAAGAAGCTTTTCGGCGCAAAATTTGCAAACGTTCAGCCCCACTCAGGTGCACAGGCAAACACTGCCGTTTATGTTGCCCTCCTCCAGCCCGGCGACACAGTTCTCGGAATGAGCCTTGCAGACGGCGGACATCTTACCCACGGCTCTCCCGTAAACATTTCGGGCAAATACTTCAACTTCGTTTCCTACGGTCTTGACGACGAGACCGAGACTATCAACTATGACACTGTCCGGAAGCTGGCAGAGGAGCATAAGCCCAAGCTTATCGTTGCAGGTGCTTCCGCATATCCCAGAGCTATCGACTTTGAGAGACTTTCTCAGATCGCAAAGTCCGTCGGCGCATATCTTATGGTGGATATGGCTCACATCGCAGGACTTGTTGCGGCAGGTATGCATCAGTCTCCCGTTCCCTATGCTGATATCGTTACAACCACCACTCACAAGACCCTGAGAGGCCCCAGAGGAGGTCTTATCCTCACAAATGACGAGGCTCTTGCAAAGAAGATAAATTCCGCTATATTCCCCGGCACACAGGGCGGACCTCTTATGCACGTCATCGCAGGCAAGGCTGTTTGCTTCGGTGAGGCTCTCAAGCCCGAGTTCAAGGACTACGGCAGACGCATCGTTGAGAATGCACAGGCTCTTGCAAAGGGACTTCTTGACAGAGGCTTCAACCTTGTTTCAGGCGGCACAGACAACCACCTTATGCTCGTTGACCTCCGTCCTTTCCACATCACAGGCAAGGAGCTTGAAAACCGTCTTGACGAGGTATATATCACCGTTAATAAGAACGCTATCCACAACGACCCCGAAAAGCCTTTCGTGACCAGCGGCATCAGAATCGGTACTCCCGCAGTTACCACAAGAGGTCTCGGCGTAGAGGAAATGGAGAAGATCGCAGAGTACATCTACCTTTGCGCAACAGATTTCGAGAACAGCGCAGATGCTATCCGTGCTGGCGTTACAGAGATCTGCAGGAAGTTCCCTCTTTATGAATAATATCATTTAAGCTGCATTATCAGGCGGGAGGCTTTTGTTTCCCGCCTTTTTTGCAAGCTGCTATGCAGGAGGATAAGGCTTATGGAATACAGAAGATTTGAAAATACCGTTATCGCAAGGATAGACAGGGGCGAGGAAATATTTGAAAGCCTTAAGGAAATCGCACTGAAAGAAAATATCAGACTTGCGAATATAAATGCTCTCGGAGCGGTGAATGAGTTTACCGTGGGCGTTTTCAAAACTGCGGAGAAGAAATATTATGCCAATGATTTCAAGGGCGATTTTGAAATAGTATCCCTCACGGGGACCATAAGCACTATGGACGGCGGATATTATTCCCACATTCATATGAGTGCGGGAAATGACAGGGGAGAGGTTTTCGGCGGACATCTTAACAGGGCTGTTGTCAGCGCCACCTGCGAAATGGTCATAACCGTAATCGACGGAGCTGTGGAAAGAAAATTTGATGAGGATATCGGGCTCAATCTGTTTGATTTCAGATAAGCCTGCGGGATAATATTATGATAGATATAATTCTGTGGGACGTTGACGGGACACTCCTTGATTTTCACGCAGCGGAATATGCGGCGGTAAAAAGTCTCTTTTCAGAATTTGACTTCGGTGAATGCACCGATGAGATGATCGCAAGATATTCAATGATAAACGACAGCTTCTGGAAAAGGCTCGAACTGGGCGAGATGACCAAGGAACAGGTGCTTATCGGAAGATTTGAACAATTCTTTGCGGAATACGGCATCAGCACCGAAAGAGTCCGTGAATTTAACGAAAAGTACCAGCTCCGTCTGGGTGACACTATCGTTTACTGCGATGACAGCTATAACATCGTGAAAGGTCTGAAAGGAAAGATCAGGCAGTACGCCGTGTCAAACGGAACAGCTGCCGCACAGACCAAAAAGATGAGGCTCTCGGGCTTCGGAGAGCTTCTTGACGGCGTTTTCCTTTCGGAGATTATCGGCACGGAAAAGCCGAATATCGGATTTTTTGAAAAGGTCTTTGAGAAAATAAAGCCCCTTGATAAAAGCAAAACCATTATTGTGGGCGACTCCCCTACAAGCGATATCCGTGGCGGCATAAATGCGGGGATAAAAACCTGCCTGTATGACCCGAAAGGGATATGCATACCAGAAAATATGAACATTGATTATGTGATAAAAGATCTGCACGAAATTTCAGAGATCATTTAAGTTTAAAATTACAAGTGAGGACGATATGTATGAAAACACCGCTTTTTTCAGTAGTTATCCCCGCACACAATGAAGAAAAATACATCGGAAAATGTCTCGAAGCGATAAAAAAGGCTGCCGCTCCCTTTGACACGGGAGATGTCCAAATAATTGTCTCCGCAAACCGCTGCACGGACAAAACTGCGGATATTGCAAAAAGCTTTGGCGCTGAGGTCTGCGAAAATGAGGTCAGGAGCATAAGCGGCGTGAGAAATTCGGGAGCGGCGCTTGCAAAAGGAGACATCATTGTTTTTATTGATGCCGACAGCCTGATGTCCGAGGGGGCGCTTTCGGAGATAAAGGAAATGCTTTCGTCGGGGGCATACATCGGCGGCGGAACACGGGCAAAATTTGACCGTATGTCCCTTGGAATCATCGTCAGCTCGGCATATATCGCAACGAAGCTCATACCCATAATGAAAAAGCACAAGGCAGCTCTGATGGGCGGAATGTTCTGGTGCTTCCGCAGCGATTTCGAGGCGCTCGGCGGATTTGACGAAAGCCTTGTGAGCCTTGAAGATATGGATTTTGCCATACGTCTGAAAACGCTGGGAGATGAGAGGGGAAAGAAATACGGCGTTCTGAAAAAGTCGTATATAACCACATCGAGCAGGAAATTTGATGAGTTCGGAGACTGGTATCTTGTTAAAAACCGTGAGCTTACAAAGGCGATTTTTACGGGTAAGGACCGTGAGGCTGCGGATAAATTTTACTATGATGTGAGAAAATAAAAGTTTCCGCCTTGCTCACAGGCGCATTGACACAGGCTTGTAAAATATGTTATAATTTTAACAAAGAAAGCGTAATTCTTTTATTCCCCGAAAGTATCCCCGAAAGGACTTTACACCTATGAAAAAAGCTATCATTGCGGCAAGCTTCGGAACGACATACGAAAAAACCCTTGAAAATTCCATATCCGCTCTGGAGAACACATTTGCGGCTGAATTTCCCGAGTATGAGGTAAGGCGGGCTTTCACAAGCCGCCACGTCATTTCGGTGCTGAGAAAAAGGGGCGGTGGAGCGGATACATTGTCCGAAGCCCTTGAAAGGCTCATTTCCGAGGGCTTTGAGGAAACCGTTGTCCAGCCCACACACATTATCGGCGGGTTTGAGTATGAAAGGCTGTGTGCGGAAGCGGAAAGCTTCAGAGACCGCTTCAAAAGGCTTGATATCGGTCGCCCTCTCCTTTCGGACGATGATGACATCGGTGCGGTGTGCGGCTTTTTTGAGAAAAAATTCGGCAGCGAAAGAGCACTGGCAATAATGGGTCACGGCACCGAGCACGCCGCAAATGAGGTCTATTGCAGGCTTGGGGACAGATTTGCCGAAAACGGTTTCGGCAACATATTTGTGGGCGCAATGGAGGGCTCGCTCACCATTGCGGACATTATCCCCAAGCTGAAAAACGGCGGATATCACGAGGTCATTGTAACGCCCCTTCTTCTCGTGGCGGGGGAGCACGCATACAATGATATGGCAGGAGATGACCCGTCAAGCTGGCGGTCGGTGCTTGAAGCGGAGGGCTTCGGGTTCGTGCCCGTTATAAAGGGTCTGGGGGAATATGAGGAGATACGCTCCCTGTATGCAGAGCATCTTAAGAAGATCATAAATTGTCAGGTAGGAATTTTATGAATATTTTGAAAGGGTGGGTCAGAAAATGATACTTATCGGAAAAAAGCTTAGTCCTACGGTCTCATTTATCCTCTATGATGAAGAAAGCGGAAAAATATCACAGCTCAGCAATGATGAAACGGTTTCTATGATACTCGGCAAAAAAATATCAAACGCAAAGCTTGAAAACACCGTCATCAAAATGACCGACGGAAATCTTGCGGTAATTGATGAGAAAAATTCCTCCGATATTTTCTATGTCCTCGGCTGCGAAAACGATGTTTATTCGATGACAGACGGCAGCGGAGAGATATGGAAAATGAGCCTTAATACGGCAAGAGTTTTCTTTTCCCAGGGCAGGCGGAAGATGACAAATGCAAAGCTTACTCCGAAAGGAATGTCCGTAAACAGGCATCAGAATTTCTCCACCGCTCTGAGACGTTCAACCGAATTTTATCATCATTCGTAAATATTGCAGCCGTGACCCTCGGGAATCAAAACCCGACTGTCACGGCTTTTTTATCGGAAAATAAAACCTTTGTGAAAAATATAGACAAAGCTGTATAATAGTAGTATAATATAAACATATACTTTTTTATATGACGGTATGTCAAAGCAGGGAAGTGAGAAGATGAATCTACAGCATCTTAAATATATGACCGAGGTGGAGCGGACAGGCTCCGTGACCAAGGCGGCGGCAAATCTTTTTATGGGTCAGCCCAATCTCAGCAAAGCCATAAAGGAGGTTGAGACCGAGATAGGCATAACCGTTTTCCGCAGGAGCGCAAAGGGGGTATATCCCACCCCCGAGGGAGCGGGATTTCTTGCACGGGCAAGAGCGGTTCTTGCTGAAATGGAAAAGCTTGAAGCGGTCTATAAGCAGGACAGCGTTTCGGAACGATTCACGTTCTGCGTCCCTGGGACAGAATATGTGCCGGGACTTGCGGCGGAGCTTGCAAAAAAGCTCCCCCAAGCGGACATAGAGTGCATAACGGCTGATTTTTCCGCTGCCGTGAGTAAGCTTTCCGAGGGGCTTTGCACCATAGCCGCAGTTCGGTGTCCCAAAAGCAGCGGAGATTTTTTCGCAGCCCTTGCAAACGAAAAAAAGCTCCGATTTGAACCTGTGGCTTCATCGGAATATGTGCTGCTCACCTCCGAAAAAAGTCCACTTTCCCATACAGAAGCCGTGGATCCGTCAGCTCTTGCGGCGCTTGCAAGGATATCCTGCAATGATGATGCAGCTGTCGGGCTGCCCTCTGCAAGAAATATTACCCTTGATAATATTTCGGACTGCCTTGCACTTCTGTCAGAGCTGCCCGAAAGCTATATGGTGTCAGCGCCGCTTCCGAATGAAAAGCTCACCGTATACGGGCTCGTTTCAAAAAAATACCCCGCCTCGGGATATACCGATTATATCCTCTATCCCCAAGGCTATAAGCCCGATGAATACACAAACGAATTTGTAAACACACTGAAAAGGATAACAGCAAATGGATAAATTTGAACTTGTATCACCCTATGAACCCTCGGGAGACCAGCCCCAGGCTATCGACAAGCTTGTTGAGGGAATAAAAAAGGGCTACCGTGACCAGACGCTTCTCGGCGTAACAGGTTCGGGAAAGACCTTTACAATGGCGAACGTCATTGCACGAATGAACCGCCCCACCATAGTCCTTGCTCACAATAAGATACTTGCGGCGCAGCTCTGCTCTGAGTTCAGGGAGTTTTTTCCCCACAACGCCGTGGAATATTTTGTTTCATATTACGATTATTACCAGCCCGAAGCCTATATCCCCTCCACCGATTCATATATCGAAAAGGACAGCGCCATAAATGACGAGATAGACAAGCTCCGCCACAGCGCCACACTTGCCCTTGCCGAGCGCAGAGATGTTATAATCGTGGCATCGGTGTCCTGCATATATTCTCTCGGTGCTCCCGAGGAATACCGAAACAACGTCATATCCCTCAGAAAGGGAATGGAGCTGTCCCGTGATGACCTTTTGAAGCGCCTTGTTGAGATACAGTATGAGCGCAATGACGTGAACTTTGTCCGAAACAAATTCCGTGTAAGGGGAGATGTGGTGGAGATATTCCCCGCAGGCTCTTCCGAAAATGCTGTCCGAGTGGAATTTTTCGGGGACGAGATAGACCGCATATCCGAGATACACGTCCTCACGGGAAATGTCATATCCACCCTTGCCCACGCAGCCATATATCCCGCATCTCACTATGTTGTGTCCAAGGAGCATATCCACACTGCCGTTGAGGAAATTGAAAGGGAGCTTGCGGAGCGTGTGGAGTGGTTTGAGAAGCAGGGAAAGCTTGTTGAGGCGCAGCGCCTTAAGCAGAGAACTCTGTACGATATCGAAATGCTTGAAGAGATAGGCTTCTGCAAGGGTATCGAGAACTACTCCCGAATACTTGCGGGCAGAGCACCGGGCAGCACACCATACACTCTCCTTGACCACTTCCCCAAGGATTACCTGCTCTTTGTGGACGAGAGCCACGTTTCCCTGCCGCAGGTAAGGGGAATGAGCGCAGGGGACAGGGGACGAAAAACTGTCCTTATCGACTACGGCTTCCGCCTCCCCTCGGCATATGATAACCGTCCTCTTAATTTTGATGAGTTTGACGCAAAGATAAATCAGGCGATATATGTTTCCGCCACTCCCGGACCTATCGAGCGTGAGAAGTCCGCTCAGATAGTGGAGCAGGTCATCAGACCCACGGGACTTGTTGACCCTGAGATAATAGTAAAGCCCGTTGAGGGACAGATAGAGGATCTGCTCAGCCAGATAAATATCCGTGCGGAAAAGGGAGAGCGTGTCCTTGTGACCACCCTTACAAAGAAAATGGCGGAGGATCTTACAGCATTCCTTACAAATGCAGGGGTAAGAGTCCGCTATCTTCATCACGATATCGACACTATTGAGCGTATGGAGATAATCCGTGACCTGAGACTGGGCGAGTTTGATGTGCTTGTGGGAATAAACCTGCTCCGAGAGGGACTGGATATCCCCGAGGTATCCCTTGTTGCCATACTCGATGCGGACAAGGAGGGCTTCCTCAGAAGCGAATCCTCACTTATCCAGACCATAGGCCGTGCCGCACGTAACAGCGAGGGAAAGGTAATAATGTACGCCGACAGCGTAACAGGCTCAATGGAGCGTGCCATTGCCGAGACGAACCGCCGCCGTGAGCTCCAGCTGAAATACAACGAGGAGCACGGCATCGTTCCCAGGACCATTATCAAGGATATCAGAGACGTTATCGAAATATCCACCAAGGAAGAGGTCAACGGAAAAACGGAGCAGAAGCGCCTGACGAAAAAGGAGCGTGACGACCTTATCGCAAAGCTCACCGTTCAGATGAAGGAAGCCGCAAAGCTTCTTGAATTTGAGCACGCCGCATATCTCCGTGACAAGATAAACGAACTGAAAGAGCAGAAATAAAGGAAGTGGATAATAAAAATGACAAGTTCGGAGCTTAAAATAAACTGCCGCAGACTTGCTGTCAACAGGATACTTTTCACGGCGCTTTTCCTCATCCTGCAGATAGCGTGGCTGGTCATAAGCATAATGAAGCTTTCCGCTTATTCAACGTGGATAAGCGTGGCATTCCGTGTGCTGAGCCTTGGGATAGTGCTGTTTATCATCTGCAAGGAGGACAATCCCTCTTACAAAATAGTCTGGATAATCCTCATAATGCTGCTGCCCATTTTCGGCGGACTGCTTTACCTTTTTGCGGGAAACAAAAAGCCTTCCAAGCATATGAACAATATGATACAAAACACGAAGAGCCGCTATCTGCCGATGCTTTCAAGCTACGGTGAGGAGGGGGACAGGCTTGCGGACACTGACCCCCGAAGCTATCAGATATGCAGGTATATAAAAAATCTCAGCGGCTATCCCGTTTATGCCAACACGGAAGCGAAATACTATCCCGTAGGTGAGGAAATGTTTACGGATATGCTCGCTGAGATACGAAAGGCAAAGCATTTTATCTTCCTTGAATACTTCATCATCGCCCCGGGAAAAATGTGGGACGAAATGCTTGAAGCGCTACTTGACAGAGCGGAGCACGGCGTTGAGATACGCATAATTTACGATGATATGGGCTGTGTGGCGCTGCTGCCGCCGAAATATTACAGGGTGCTTGAAAAGCTTCACCCGAACATAAAATGTCTTGCCTTCAATCCCGTTGTGCCCGTGCTTTCCCTTGTGATGAACAACCGTGACCACCGCAAAATCCTCGTCATCGACGGTCACACAGGCTTTAACGGCGGCATAAACATTTCCGACGAATATATCAATGCCACCTCCCCCTACGGTCACTGGAAGGACACAGGTGTTATGCTCCGAGGGGACGCAGTTATGAACCTGACAGAGATGTTTCTGGAGATGTGGCACAGCTTTATTGATACGGACATCAAGGCGGATATTGTGAAATATTCCCCTGAGGTCTACGGCAGCAGGTACATTTCCGAGGGCTATGTCCAGCCCTTTTACGACACTCCCCTTGACAGGGAAGCACTCAGCGAGAATGTTTATATCGAAATTCTCAGCCGTGCGGAAAAATATGTCTACATCTACACTCCCTACCTTATCCTTGACGACATAATGAAAAATGCCCTCTGTCTTGCGGCGAAAAGGGGAGTCGATGTACGCCTTGTGACCCCCGGAATACCCGATAAACCTATGATTTACCGAATGACCCGTGCAAATTATATGCCGCTCCTGAGAGCAGGCGTGCGCATATTCGAGTACACCCCGGGATTTATCCACGCAAAAAGCTTTGTGAGCGATGACAAGATCGGAGTTGTGGGAACTATAAATCTTGACTACCGAAGCCTGTTTCTCCATTTTGAATGCGGCACGCTCCTTTACGGCTGCAATGCAGTAACAGAGCTGAAAAATGACTGCCTTGCAACCTTTGGGCAGTGCAGGGAAATCACAGCGGACAATCTCAGACGGTATTACCGAGGAACGATGTTTGACGCACTTCTTCGTCTTATAGCCCCTCTTCTTTAAGGAAAGGATAAAAATATGAACGAACGTGACAAAAAGCGGATAAAGCGATATATACCTTTTTTACTTCTTACCGTGGCGGCAGTGCTTCTGATAATATACTTCAAGAGCGTCACCGCCGCCGTGGGAGCGGCTCTGGGCATAATTGCCCCTCTTATTATAGGCTGTGCCCTTGCATATGCATTCAACCTCATAATGCGCAGACTTGAAAAAATATATTTCCCGAACTCACAAAAGCGTGCGGTCATTGCGTCACGCCGCCCTGTCTGCCTTGTTCTGTCCCTCCTTGCGGTGATACTGCTCATCACCCTTATAATCGTCATAATTGTCCCCGAGATAGGCAATATTTTCCGTGTCCTCAGCGATTCATTCCCCGTTTATGCTGCCACCGCTCAGGAATGGCTTGCAGAGGCGGAGGTGAAATTTCCTGCGGCGGGGGAATTTATTAAGGAAAACATTGACCCGAAAAATTTTGACATCAAAAATATCACCGAGACTATTATAAATTTTGCCAAAAACGGCGCATTTTCCTCCGCTCTCAGCGTGATATCCTCATTTTTCGGCGGAGTGGTGAATTTCGTCGTGGGGCTTATCTTTGCGGTGTATATTCTCTTTAACAAAGAAAAGCTTGCCTCTCAGGCTGACAGGCTGATGCGAAGCTATATGAAGCCCAAAAGCGAGGAGCGGTTCAGATATTTCTGCGCCACCGCCGACAAATGCTTTTCAAGCTTTATCGTGGGACAGTGTACCGAAGCTGTCATTCTCGGACTGCTCTGCGCAATAGGTATGGCGATACTCCGCATTCCTTATGCCTCCACTATCGGAACACTTATCGGCGCAACCGCACTTATCCCAATTGTGGGCGCATACATCGGAGCGGCAGTGGGCGCACTGATGATAGTTGTGGTTGACCCCATAAAAGCTCTGTGGTTCTTAATTTTCCTCGTTATACTCCAGCAGGTTGAGGGCAATGTGATATACCCGAAGGTGGTAGGCTCATCTGTTGGACTTCCCGGAATGTGGGTGCTTGCGGCTGTTACCGTAGGCGGCGGACTGGGAGGTATCGGCGGAATGCTCCTTGGCGTTCCTGCGGCGGCAACGGTCTATAAGCTCCTTGAAAACGATGTTCACCGCAGGCTTGACGGCGATGAGCATTCGGACGAAGCCCCCGACGATGATGCTCAGGTCTCGGAAAATGAATCATCTGAGAATGATATATCTCCAGATGAGCAGGGAGCGGACAACAATACGTCAAATGAATAAAAAGCGGCTGCATATCCACCGAAATGCGTGGAATGCAGCCGTTTTGTTTTAATACTAATTCTCGATCAACCTATAGACAAACTCTCGGCTATAATAAGTTCATTCTGCGTCAAGCTCCCTTGTCAGGCGACAGCCTGTCTGCGGTCGCTTTCCTTGACTGAACTTATTCTATCTGTCGATTTTGTCTATAGAACGATCGAGAATTAGTATAATTTATTTTTCCTCCTGCTCCTCTTCGTTCATCTTTTCAAGCACCTTGTTGTTTTTTATCGCAAAAAGCGAAACTATGCACAAAGTCAGATACCATATGCCCACACAAATTCTGAAATATATATCAAGGTTTGCCATAAAGAAAGTGTACATTATGCCAATAAAAAGCCAACAGAAAAAATACCGCTTTGTTCCCACAGCTTTTGCAAATTTAAAGCGCATTATGCCCTTTGAAGATGTCATTGCGGCGTAAAAAATGTACAATAGGCAGGCAAGAGCCTCGGTTATAATGCCGAAAACGGCAAGAGAAGAATTTACGCTGTCACCGATCTCGGCGGCACCTATCATTACAAATGAAAGTATCAGATAAAGCCATACGGAATCGGAAAAAAGGCGGAAGGTGATTTTGTGGGTCATAACCTTCTGCATCTCGTCCAAATCTTTATCATTTATAAGAGAGCCCGCTGTTTCCTGCTTTTCAATGCCGATAGATTCAAGGTCAAAAAGCTTGTCATTATTTTTGCTCATTATCCTGTTCCCCGCTTTCCCAGAAAAGTTCGTCAAGTGTTTTGCCAAGCACCTTGCAGATATCAATGCAAAGCTTTAATGTAGGGTTGTAGTCGCCTTTTTCGATAGCGTTCACGGTCTGCCGTGATACGCCTGTTTTATCGGCAAGCTCCTGCTGTGACATATCGAGAGCCGCACGAGCGGATTTCAGTTTAAGATTTTTCGCCAACATACCGCCGCCTTTCCTTTACCTTTAAATACATAATAGCACATATTTTACATAATGTCAAGTATATTTTACATATTGACGTATATATTTTTCCGGACATAAGTCATATGCAATAGAAAAGCCCCCGTGAAGCTGCTTCACGGGGGCAAATGATTCAGTTATTACTTTATCTCATCGTGGAAAGCCTGAAGAGACTTAACGCCGATGTGTGTGTTGTTCTTTGCCGCCCTGATGCCCTCAGCGCTTGCCTTTGCGGCAGCCATTGTGGTGATGTAGGGCACTCTGTGCTTGATAGCTTCCTTGCGGATATAGCTGTCATCATAAGCGCTTGTCTTGCCTGCGGGGGTGTTGATGATAAGCTGTATCTCGCCGTTTGCGATCTCGTCCGCAATATTGGGACGACCCTCATAAATTTTGAATATTCTCTTTGCGGGGATACCTGCGTCAATTATCATCTCGTAGCTCTTGCCCGTTGCAAGAATTTTGAAGCCAAGGTCATAGAAATCCTTTGCTATCTGAACAAGCTCGGGCTTGTCTCTGTCGCATACGCTGAGGAGAACTGTGCCTTCCTCGGGAAGCCTTGTCTGAGTTGCTTCCTGAGCCTTGTAATATGCCTCTCCGAAGGAGGAGGAAAGTCCGAGGACTTCTCCTGTTGAACGCATTTCGGGACCGAGAACGGGGTCTACCTCCTGGAACATATTGAAAGGGAACACGGCTTCCTTAACGCCGTAATGGGGAATTATCCTGTCACGGAGCTCGGGAACGGGAGATTTTCTGCCCGTAAAGGGAGCTGTCATAATTTCGGTTGCAAGTCTTACCATATTGATGCTGCATACCTTTGAAACGAGGGGAACAGTACGGGAAGCTCTGGGGTTTGCTTCAAGAACATAAACGGTGTCGCCCTCGATAGCGTACTGCATATTCATAAGACCGCATACATTCATTTCAATGGCAATTTTTCTTGTGTAGTCCTTGATGGTCTCGACCTGCTTGTCGGTGAGATTCTTGGAGGGGAGGATACAAGCGGAGTCGCCTGAATGAACGCCTGCAAGCTCAATGTGCTCCATAACAGCGGGAACGAAGCAGTGCTCGCCGTCGGAGATAGCGTCAGCCTCGCACTCGGTGGCGTGGTTGAGGAAGCGGTCGATGAGGATAGGTCTGTCGGGAGTAACGCCTACAGCGGCAGACATATACACCTTCATCATCTCGTCATCGTGAACTATCTCCATTCCTCGTCCGCCGAGAACGTAGGAGGGACGAACCATTACGGGATAGCCTATCCTGTTGGCGATCTCGAGAGCCTCGTCAACATTTACAGCCATACCCGACTCAGGCATAGGAATGCCGAGACGCTCCATCATTGCACGGAAGTGGTCTCTGTCCTCGGCAAGGTCAATGGTCTCGGGAGATGTTCCGAGAATGTTAACGCCGTTCTTTTTCAGGTCAGCCGCAAGGTTAAGGGGAGTCTGACCGCCGAACTGAGCGATAACACCCACAGGCTTTTCCTTTTCGTGAATGCTGAGAACATCTTCAAGGGTAAGAGGCTCGAAATAGAGCTTGTCGGAGGTGTCATAGTCTGTGGAAACCGTTTCGGGGTTGCAGTTTACGATAATGGACTCAAAGCCAAGATCCTTAAGGGCAAGAGCAGCGTGAACGCAGCAGTAGTCGAACTCGATGCCCTGACCTATTCTGTTGGGACCGCCGCCCAGTATCATAATTTTCTTTTTGTCGGAAACGGGGCTCTTGTCCTCGGGAAGATGATATGTTGAGTAGTAATATGCAGCGTCCTTTGTGCCGCTTACGTGAACGCCCTCCCAGGCTTCACGGATACCGAATTTGTATCTTGCGTTTCTGATGTCCTCCTCGGGTACATCAAGTATCCGGCTCAGATATCTGTCGCTGAAGCCGTCAAGCTTAGCCTGCTTCAGAGCCTTTTCATCGGGCACTTTGCCCTTGTTCTTCATAAGCTCCTCTTCCTCGTTGACGAGCTGGAGGGTCTGCTCCAGGAACCAGTGCTTTATCTTTGTAAGCTCATAAATTTCATCAACAGTAGCACCCTTGCGGAGAGCCTCGTAGATGATGAACTGTCTCTCGCTGGAGGGGAATCTCAGCTTTTCAAGAAGCTCTTCCTTTGAAAGAGAGTTGAAATTCTTCGCAAAGCCAAGACCGTATCTGCCTGTTTCAAGGCTGCGGATAGCCTTCTGGAAAGCTTCCTTGTAGGTCTTTCCGATGCTCATTACCTCGCCTACAGCTCTCATCTGAGTGCCGAGCTTGTCCTCTGCGCCCTTGAATTTCTCAAAAGCCCAGCGGGCAAACTTGATAACAACGTAATCTCCGTCGGGAACGTACTTGTCAAGAGTTCCGTACTTGCCGCAGGGGATTTCCTTTAATGTAAGACCGCAGGCGAGCATTGCGGAAACGAGAGCAATGGGGAAGCCTGTTGCCTTTGAAGCAAGAGCGGAGGAACGTGATGTACGGGGATTTATCTCGATCACGACTATTCTGCCCGAAACGGGGTCGTGAGCGAACTGGCAGTTGCAGCCGCCGATAACGCCGATAGCCTCAACAATCCTGTAAGCCTGCTCCTGCATCTTCTTCTGAACGTCCTCGGAAATTGTGAGCATAGGAGCGGAGCAGAAGGAATCGCCTGTGTGAACGCCGATGGGGTCGATATTTTCGATAAAGCAAACGGTGATGATGTTGTTCTCAGCGTCTCTTACGACTTCAAGCTCAAGCTCTTCCCAGCCGCTGATGCACTCTTCAACAAGCACCTGACCGACAAGGCTTGCCTGGAGACCTCTCTCGCATACGACCTTCAGCTCATCAACATTATACACCATACCGCCGCCTGCGCCGCCCATAGTGTAAGCGGGGCGGAGAACAACGGGATATTTGAGTTCTTCAGCGATCTTAACGGCTTCGTCAACGGAATATGCCACCTGGCTGCGTGCCATTTCAATGCCGAGGCTGTTCATAGTGTTCTTGAACTCAATTCTGTCCTCGCCACGCTGGATAGCGTCCACCTGAACGCCGATGACCTTTACATTGTACTTGTCGAGAACGCCTGCCTCGGAAAGCTCGGAGCAGAGGTTAAGACCCGACTGACCGCCGAGATTGGGGAGCAGTGCATCGGGGCGCTCCTTTTCGATTATCTGAGTGAGTCTCTTAAGGTTAAGGGGCTCAACATAGGTTATGTCAGCAACATCGGGGTCTGTCATAATGGTGGCGGGGTTAGAGTTTACGAGAACTATCTCATAGCCAAGGCTTCTGAGCGCCTTGCACGCCTGAGTGCCCGAGTAGTCGAACTCGCACGCCTGACCGATGATAATGGGGCCTGAGCCGATTATCATAATTTTGTTGATATCCTGTCTTTTTGGCATAGTCAAATCTCCCTGTTTACCGCAGCACTGCGGCATATTTGCCGATAAAGGCATTTTTACTGAATATGTGATAAAATCAGTATTCCCTATCATATATAATACCATAAACATTGACCGAATGCAAGCATATTATCAAAAATCCGCCAAAAAATAAAGCTGCCGCACCAGATCAAGGGCACGGCAGCAGTATTATCAAAACATATCACTCTTTGCTTCTGTTTTCGATACGGTAAACGGCAAGGGGAATAAATGTCCACTGGAGGGCAAGACCGAAAATTCCAACGGAAATGCTTGTCCATATCACGGAGAGAGGAATTTTGTCACTTCCGAGTACGTACACCGCAAATGCGATGGCAGCGGCTCTTACAGCACGTCCGCTTATCTGAGCGATGAGCACCTTTGCGATAATGGGGAGCTTTGCGCTTCTGAGCAGTCCCGAAGCAAGACCGTAAACGCACAGCTCGATCATCATAAAGGGAAGCATTGCCGCCGTGGGCATACCTGTGAGCCCGAAGCTTGCCAGAGGGCTGAGAAGTCCCGCAGCAGCTCCCGTATAAGGACCTGCCAGCAGTCCCACAAGTATCACGGGCAGGTGCATAGGAAGAAATACCTCACCGAGCTTTGTTCCGAGACCCGACATCGCTCCCATAATGTGGAAGATCTGAGGCAGTACCACCGCTGCGATAACAGCACCGGCTGCGGCAATGGTCTGAGCCTTGGCGGAAAGCTTCGGCTTATTTAAAACGGCTGAATTTGTCATATCGGACACTCCTTTTGATTTATGTTCCATTTTCTTATCATACCATATCACGAGAGAAAAATCAATAATTTTCTGTTGACAAATCCAAAGCAAAATGATATATTATATTTGTCGGAAAATGTCCGATGAAAGAGAAAAGGAATGATAACGGAATGAAAAAAATAATTGCCGCCCTTATCTGTGCGGCATTTCTTACAGCCTGTGCAAATGACGGAAACAGCGCAGTCACCGATGAAACCGTTTCCGAAACAGAAGCCCCCGTTCTTGGGGATTCATTCACCGAAACGGTCACGGAAGCATCGTCAGAGGAGACAGTGACGACGACAGAAACGTCTGCGGAGACCACGACGGTCTTTACCCAAAGGGATATCCCCTTTGAGGACACCGTTCAGAACGCCTACGAGCGGCTTATGGCATCATTTGAAACTGAAAGCGGCATCGTATATCCCGATGATTACGGCGGAGTTTACAGCTATGCGGGCACTCTTTTTGTGAACATCACCGAAAACGAGCCTCCCGAAAGCTATACATCGGTGCTGGGAGACTACACCTGCGTCCGCTACGAAACGGTGGAGCGCTCATTCAACAGGCTCACTGAAATAAGCCTTGAAGCCAAGGAGCTCCTTGATGAAGAATTCGGCGTTGACGAATATTTCGTTGATGTCCCCGACAATACCGCCGCTGTCACCATACGCAATGAGGACCCGAAAAAGGCTCAGAATTTCTTGAAAACCGTTGAGACCAAAAGCTTTACCCTTGACGAGCTTTCAATAAGTATGGCGGAAACCGACGATTAAAAAGAGATTAGAATTTGACAAAAAAACACTTTTGGCTCTTGTAATTTCCAAACCTTTGTGGTATAATAAAATTACATTCAGGGAAGCTTGTTAAATATGTCCCAAAAGAATAGGAACCTGTCTTCATAAGAAATGTGTGCGGATTTTCGAGCATAATTTTGTTGCAGACAAGGCAAAAATCCGCAGGCG
>CAKSPU010000022.1 GCA_934486875.1 uncultured Oscillospiraceae bacterium | reverse complement strand
AGCGTACCGGTTACAGAGACAAGATATGGAATGGCATATAGATGTGTAGTAACAGACGGCAACGGAGCAACTTTGGAGTCTGAGGCAGCAAGGCTAGTAAAGAATGAAGAATTTGCAATCACAGTACAGCCGACAAATATAACAGCGGCAGTAGGAGATACAGCAAAATTTACAGTAACGGCAACAGGCACAGGACTTAAGTATCAGTGGCAGTACAGCAGTAACGGAGGAAAGAACTGGGCAGCATGCGGACTTGCAGGCAACAAGACAGCAACACTCAGCGTACCGGTTACAGAGACAAGATATGGAATGGCATATAGATGTGTAGTAACAGACGGCAACGGAGCAACTTTGGAATCTGAGGCAGTAAAAATAATTAAACAGTAAAGCTTATAAATATTGTTTGTTTAAACAAACAATAGCCTTTACAAATACATATGCTTACTTTTAATGAATGTTTAAATTAATGTTCATTAAGAGTAAGCATTATATGTAATGATCTGTATGATTTTCAAAACCATTATTAATTGAAAAAATAAGCAGTGAGGAAAAATTGTATGATAGAAAAAAAAATATCAGTTGTAGTTCCATTATATAATACAGACAAATATATAGAAAGATGTCTTGACAGTATAATTAATCAGACATATAGAAATCTTGAAATAATAGTGGTAAATGATGCTAGTACAGACAATTCGAGAAATATTGTAAATGAGTACATTAAGAAAGATTCAAGAATTTCCTTGATTGATCACGAGTGCAATAAAGGGTTGTATCATGCAAGAATAACAGGAGTTGAAAATTCGCACGGCGATTATATCGGATTTGTTGACAGTGATGATTATATTTCATGTGATTTTTTTCGCGAAATGATTTTTGAAGCTGAAAAAAGCAATTCTGATATAGTAGTTGGAAAAATAGTTCACGAAGATGAAAACGGATATAGATATATACATAATATTTATGATAATTATGATTTCGGAACGCTTGTTGGTAATGAGGTATCAGAAAACTTCTGGAAACAAGAGGGAAGATGCTTTATATGGCATACGATATGGAATAAGCTGTACAGACGAAATATATGGGATAAAGCCCTCCCTACACTTAAAAGTCAGCAAAAACATTTAATTATGACTGAAGATTTTTTGTTTTCAGCAATTTTGTTTAATTATGCTCAAAAGCTTACTTCTGTTAAGTATGCACCATATTTTTATTTTCAACATCGTGAAGCATCTACAAGTATTGACGGTAATATCAAAAAGCTAAGAAAAAATATTGATGATTTAGGGATAGCTTTTTCTTTTGTAAAAAAATTTATTGATCTGGAAAAATACTCAACTGATATTATATCAAGCTTTAAAAAATGGAATGATTTATACCGTTTATTTTGGAAGAATAATATTAAAAACAGCAAAGTTGATAATTATGAAGAAAAAGAACTTTTGAAATTACTTGATAAAAGCCTCCCCGATTATGGCTCAAAAATTGAAGATGAATCCTATTTTTATGCTGTAACAACAAAATATGATAGCCGATATACTGATATTATGGAAAAAATCAATTCAGATGAAATCAAGTGTGTAAGCTTCGATATTTTTGATACAGCAATTGTAAGGCCGTTATACAAGCCTACTGATGTTTTTGCTTTTTTGGATAAGCGATTTTCAGAGCTTGTTCCAGATGAAAGAAGATCATTTTCAGAGATAAGAATAATGGCTGAAAAAGAATTAAGGCGTGAAAAAATATATGAGGCTGTAACACCGTGTGAAGATATATCGTTCGATGAAATTTATGAGTATATAAGCTTTATTTCATTTGCAGATAAAACAGTCCTGAAGGAAATGAAAAATGCCGAAAAAAATGCCGAGCTGCAATTTTGTATTACCAGGCAAAGCATATATAATCTTTTTCAAGCAGCATATCATTGCAAAAAAAATATATATTTTACATCAGATATGTATCTTGACAAAAAATTTATTGAAAAACTACTAAAGACAAATGGTTATAATTATTTTGATGATGTTCTAGTATCAAATGAAGAAAAGGCATCAAAATGTACAGGAAATCTTTATGATATTTTAATGAAAAAAAGCGGATGTGAATCAACAGGAATTTTACATATAGGAGATAATTGGACAAGTGATGTTGAATCGGCTCAAAAAAAAGGTATACAAAGTGTTTTTTTTCCTGCTCCAATCGACTGTATCCAGTACAACATCTCTGATATACATACAACGCATTCGTGCTGTCCGTTTACTGAACCCGTTGGAATGATGATAAATATGGAAAAAGGTATAGAATTTTTAGGAACACGATCTGCACTTGCGCTTGCGGCCATAAAACTTTATGATAATCCTTTTATAAGTTTTAATGAAAATTCGGAGATGAATTGTCAGCCTTCTTTTTTGGGTTACTATGCATTGGGAATGCATTTGCTCGGGTTTGTGAAATGGATAACTGAAACTGCAATAGACAGAAAATATGATACATTAGCATTTGTGTCGAGAGATGGCTTTCTTCCAATGCAGGCATATGAGCTGATAAAAAAGCATTACAGCTTCGCTCCCGAAGCGGTTTATTTTAAAACTTCAAGAAAGGCTGCTATTGCTTGTGGGATAACAAAATCCGAGGAATTGCTGAGCCTTTATGAAAACATCAATTATTCAGTATGTACAGCTTATAATTTTACTGAACTAATATCACCTCTTTTATCAAATTGCTCGCGTAAAAGTTTGGAAGCAGAAGGAATAGAATACGACAAACCGATAGGTTTATATAGGGAATACTGCGAACTTGTAAAAAAAATTTCCAAAAGCTTTTTTGATTCTGCTAAGGCAGAAAATTATAATACAATTATTGCAAAGTATTTTCTAAGTATTTTTAAAGGCAGAACAGCTTGTGTGGACATTGGTTATAGCGGAAGAACTCAGGAAATGATCTCAAGAGTATCCGGTATTAAAACAGATGCTTTTTATGTGCATACTAATGACGGGAATTGTGCCAGACGGGAAAGGGCTAATGGATTTAGTGTGATGAGTTTTTATGACCACACACCATCAATAACCGGCGGAGCAAGAGAATTGCTTTTTTCTGAATATGCCCCTTCATGTATTGGATATGATATAAGTAGTGGGGAAGCAGTTCCGTTGTATGAAAAAATGATGCATAGTTATCCTGAAGAATTTTTAATTAACAGTGTTCAAATGTATGCAATAATGTTTGTAAATGATTTTTGCCGTTTTTTTGGTGAGAACATTAATATAATGGATATGAGAAATGAGGATATCTCTTACCCTTTTGAATTTCTGCTGCATACTCTTACAGATGTAGATTCAAAAATGTTTGATTGCTGCGTTTTTGAGGATGTAATGTGGGTTGGAGGTACCGTCAGACTTTCTGAGTATTGGAAAGAATGCATAAGATATCACAAGATTGTTCCGTTTTATAAAGAAAATACTGAAAATAAGAATCATATTTCTGATGAGGACATCGCATATAGAACATATATTGAAAAAGGAATTAAAAACAAAAATATAATTATTAAAGCTATTTATTGGCTTTCTGTTGATAAAAAGTTCTTTTATGATCGCTTAAAGTCACATTTGAAAAAATTTTATAGGAGATTAGTAATTAAAAGTAAGAGCTAATTGAAATATGATTAATTCATACAGATGCATTTGGAAACTTTTTAAATTTTTTAGTGCCCAATTGTTTATATAGAACAGTTGGTAAATATTATTATAAAAAATAAGAAAGGAGAGTATAATTAGGTTATGCCTAAATTATACTAGTTTAAATTATGAGTAAATCAGTGAATAGCCCCCTCATCTCAATAGTAATACCTGTTTACGGAACGGAAAAGTACCTAAAAAAATGCCTTGACAGCGTAATGATGCAAACATATAAAAATATTGAAGTTATTATTGTAAATGATTGTACTCAGGATCAGTCAGAAGACATCATTAATGAGTATCTTCAGGAATATGATAATATAAAGTATGTAAGACATATACAAAACAGAGGATTATTCCGTGCAAGATTGTCAGGCGCAGAGGAAGCACATGGAAAGTATATAGCATTTTTGGATAGTGATGATTATGTTTCCTTTGATTTTTACAGACTTCTTCTTAATAAAGCTGAAGAAGAAAAATGTGATATAGTGGTCAGCAACACTGTATTTGAAGAGATAAACGGAGAACAAAATATTCGCCAGCTGTATCAGTTGTGTTTTGAGAAGGAAACACTTGAGGAAGATGAAATCAAAAATATGTTTTTCTCTCAGTCGGGATTTTGCTTCTCATGGCATACTGTATGGAATAAACTATATTCTAAAGAGCTTTGGGATAAATGCTTCCAGTATTATAATAAGATGCAGCAGCATCTTATTATGACTGAAGATATAGCATTTTCATCACTTCTATTTTATAATGCACATAAATTGTCTCTGGAGTATCATGCTATATATTTTTATTGCAAGCACCCAAATGCTTCTACAAATTCTGAAAATATTAAATTTAATAAATTTGAAAAGAATATAAAGGACCTGAAAACCGCTTTTGATTTTGTGGAAAATTTTATGATTGAAGAAAAGGCTTCTACTGAAGTAAGGGAACAGTTCGGGGAATTTAGAAAAAAATATTCAAGAATGTATCGAAGTCTTCAGGAAAATGCTTTTAAAAATGATATTGATGCAAAAAAATTAGTTGACGAATTTTTACCCGATTATCATCAAAAGCAGCAAAGTAATGAATTTTGCTTTGATATTTGTACAGCTAAATTTCATAATGGGCTGGATTATGCCAAAAAATCAATAATGGATCCCAAAATAAAAGTTGTAAGCTTTGATATTTTTGATACTCTTATTTCAAGACCTTTTTATTATCCGACGGATTTGTTTGAACTAATGAACAGTAGTTTTGACAAGATAACAAATAATTCATTTAATATAACTTTTAAAAAAATGCGTCAATCTGCGGAAGAATTTGCACGTGAGGATATGAGAAGAATCGGTAACAATGAGGATGTTACCCTTTCAGAAATTTATGCTTCATTCGAAAAGCACTATGGAATCAGTCATGAAAATGCTGAAAAAATGAAGAAAATTGAAAGCAATTTGGAAATCAGATTCTGTACTGCAAGAAAGACCGGTAAAGAGTTATATGAATTTGCTTATGAATTAGGAAAGAGAATAGTTATAACATCGGATATGTATCTTGAATATGATGTTGTTAATGAAATTCTTCGGAAAAATGGCTACACTAAGCATGAGCAATTATTTCTTTCTTCTCAAGAGAAAGCCTTAAAAGTAACGGGTACACTTTTTAGCAAAGTACTTAAGACACTAAGAATTAAACCTGAAAAACTACTTCATATAGGTGATTCATGGGAGCCGGATATTGTTTCGCCTGGCCATTTGGGTATAAGAACATTTTTCTTCCCTAAAGCAAGAGAGGCTTTCGAGAATGTTATTAATGGAATAAAAACCAACAATTCTGCGTGGACAGAAAAATATACAGGGCTTCCAATAAGCGATGCCGGAAGTGCAAGAAAATCCCTGGGATATAGAACTATGCTGAGTATGGTTGCAAATAAATTTTTTGATAATCCATTTGTATCATTTGATGAAAAAAGTGATTTTAACTCTGACCCAAGATTTATTGGATATTATGTGATAGGAATGCACTGTGCCGGTATTTCATCTTGGATAGAAAGAACATCAAATATATGCGATTATAAGAATGTTTATTTCTTGGCAAGAGACGGATATCTTCCTATGAAGGCATTTGACATATATATAAAATGGAATGGATCAAAACTCAAGTCGTATTATCTCCATGCTTCCAGAACACTTACATTGCCGTTAATGATAAAGAATAAAACAGATCTTTATGATCTTCCGGTTGAGTTTAAAAATCACAATCCGCTGTCAATTTGTAAGATGATATCGTTTTGCATTAATACTCAGGGGGATGAGCTTAATGAAAAGCTTGCTGCTTCCGGATTTAATGCAGATAAGTATTTTTCTGATGGAAAAACATTTCAGAAGTTCATTGACTATGTTATAAAGGAGCTATATGATGAAGACAAGCTTAGATCGTATCAGTATACATTAAAGGAATATTATCGTTGTATACAAGATAATTCTGTGCTTTTTGATATGGGATACAGCGGAAGAATACAGAACGCTATTTGTGATGCCATAAACAAGCCAATAGATGCATTTTATATTCATACAGATAATGATAAATGCTTTACTCTCCAAAAAAAGAACGGATTCAAGATACATAGTTTTTATACATATGTACCTCAAAGTTCGGATATTATGAGGGAATATCTTCTTTCTGATATAGGACCTGCGTGTAATGATTTAAAGCTGAAAAATGGTAATATCATTCCGGCTTTTGAAACTGATGAAAAGGATTATCCTGAAAAATTTATTGTGAGAACAATGCAGAATGCAGCAATAGAATTTATAAGCGACTTTACACATATATTTGAAGGCTTTGCTGACGACATTAATATTGTTCCTCAGGAAATCTCATATCCATTTGAATATTTTATCAGATTTGCAAAAAACGAAGACAGAAAGTTTCTCTCACTTTGTTCATTTGAAGATAGGTGCTATGGAAATATTTGCAAGGTCAGAGCAGATCAATTCTTTAATAATGCTCTGTGTGATTACAAGAACTATGAACAGCCATCGGATTTTGTTCAGCTTGAAAAGGTTCAAATGGAGATTGTAAAGTCTGATTTTGAGTATGATTATGAAGATGAAGAATCAGAAGAAATATCTACAACAAAAATGAGAAACAATAAAGAGAATACTTCTGTAATGTTTTATGATAAAATTAAGGATACAGATACTATCGAGGAATGCTTTGCCAAATGTTCTGATAATACCAACAGCATTCAAATCTCTGAATCATTTAAACGTGTTTTAAATGTAAATATTGCAGATAATTGGTATATGTATAATGAGGGGGTTGTTGATAACAAAGATGTAAAAACAGTCATCTTAAGTACATTAAGTAACATTCAGCCAAAACAAGATATTACATATTTGAAAAAATTAATTAACTTGTCTGGCGACAAAACAATACTGCCGATCGGAATTGGTTTTAGCAATGAACTGAATGCATTGTCTGAGTTTACTCTTGATAAATCTTCTGTAAAAATTCTTTCTGAAATAGCAGAAAGATGTAAATCTGTAGGTACATTGGGTGAATATTCTGCAGAAATTTTAAATAAGTATGGAATAAAAAACAGTGTACCAATCGGTAGTACAGTACTCTATCAAAATGTGGACAAGCTTAAAAAATTTGAGAATAAAACATCAGGTATAAAAATGCTTCGTGGTTCATTTAAACCATTTTACGGCAATTTAAGTATAAAAGAAATACAATTCCTGGATTATCTGTGTGAAGGAGGCTTTAAACTTGATGCAAATACACCAACAGAATTAATGGAGACAAATATTGAGGATAAAGAAATATTTGAAAAGTTAAAAACATATGCTAAAGGGAAAAACATTTTCTTCAGAACAGAAGACCTGAATGAAAGCTTTGCAGATGTTGATTTTGTTATGGGTATGAATTTCTATCATAATGCAGCAGCAATTCTGAATGGGGTTCCTGCAATGTTTGTCAATTATGAGACCTGTGGCAAAGAACTTTGTGAATTTCATAAGCTTCCAAATATTGATATTACAGCTTTTGATGACAAAAAAAGTGTTTCAGAGTATTGCCAATTGGCAGATTATACAAGTTTTGCAACGCTTTTAGAAAAGAATTTTAAAATTTTCTGTAAATTTTTGGAAGAAAATGAGGTGTCATTAAAGGAAATGGCTATAAAAATAATTGAAAAGTAGTTTAAATTAGGAGAGTAATGCTTTGAAAAAAATAGGTATTTTTCTTGATGAAATAAAGGATTTTTCAATATCTGAACAAGAAAAGTTTGCGAAGGTAGCGTTTAATACCGGAAATTTAATTTTTTGGGAATCATTAAAGGTGAATCTGAATCTTGATATTAAATCCCGGTGGTACATAAAAAATTCAGAACAGCTTGATTTAAGTGAGTATAAAGCGTTTGTTACAACTGATTTGATCTGGATACGGCAAATGCAGGATTTATCATATCTCAATGATATCCTTGATGCTATAGGAGATTTGCCTCTTGCGGCGATAAGTGTTGGTTTGCAAAATGATGACTTCAATCAAAATTTCCTTATTCATCCTAATACTATAAAGGTTTTGAAGCGTATTTCAGAGAGATTTCCACTTGGAGTTCGAGGTGAATATACAGCAGAGATTCTAAATAAATACGGAATCAATAAAACAGTTATTATTGGCTGTCCGTCAATGTATATGAATACATTGGGACTTCGAAGCGTGGCTAATACATCCAAAGTTGTCAATGCTGTAGCAATGAATTTTCAGACTTTTTTTAAGAAACTTGACAAGTTTGAAATGGACTTTCTGACTTATGGAATGAAAAGAAATTGGGATTTTGTGGAGCAAACTCAAAATGAGCTTTCTACTGTGCAAATCAATAATGATCAAATATTCAGAAAAGTTAAATCTTGGCTTGATCAATCACGAAAATGCTTTTTTAATGTGGATGAATGGCGACAGTATTTAAGGCAGAAGGATTTTAATATTGGTGGTCGCTTTCACGGTAATGTTATTGGCTTGTGGGAAGGCGTGCCGGCATTGTTTTTAACTTCTGATTCACGTACCAAGGAACTATGCCGTTTATTCTCACTGCCGCAATTAGATATATCTGCCTTTGACGGTACAAAACCGGTTGAATATTACTACGAAATGGCGGATTATTCTATCTTTCATTCTAAATATTCCAAGTTATATATAAATTGGAATGATTATCTGTTCAAACTTTTAAAAGGAGTATAATTATGAAAAATAAATTGATAGTTAAGAATGTATGTGTTGGAGATAATAAGATTGAATATACATGCAGTATTGAGGGCGAATGGAAGCAAGCTTTCCGAACAGATGAAACTTTTTTTATAGAATATAGCCAAGATTTTAATCGGGAAATTCCGTATGGAGTAGCAATTATACCTCTGCTTGGAAATTTCCTTCCAATTTCTTGGGTATTTGATGCGGAAATAGTAATAGAAGAAATAGATATGGATTATTTATCTTCAATCGACGAGATCAAACGTGGATATCAATGGATGTATCCTCAGATTGAATTTAGAGGTAAGCTGACTTATGGCAATGCTGTTGCCTACGATATTGAAGAGGACAGTGAAAAATGCGCACTTTATTTTAGTGGCGGAGTAGATGCTTTTTCCAGTTTGGTCTCTGTTATTAAAGAAAAACCTATCTTATTAACAGTATGGGGTACAGATGTGTTTCTGAAAGATGTTGAAGGCTGGGAAAAAATTTCCGAAAATACTAAAAATGTGGCTAATCAGTTTGATTTGGATTATATTTTTATTAAGACTTCATTCCGAAATGTAGTAAATTATACTTATTTAAATAATACTATCGGAAAGCCGAATCATGAAAATTGGTGGCACGGCTTCCAGCACGCAATTGCTTTGATAACGCATTCAGCACCTCTTGCATATGCATTGGGAATTAGAAGAATTCATTTTTCTTCTACTGATTCGGTGAAATCTTCTGGCATTTATACTTGTGCAAGTCATCCTGCAATGGACTTTAATGAACGTTTTTGTGGTTGCAGGACTATACATGAAGGTTTTGAAAATACAAGACAAGATAAGGTAAGAAAAATTTGCAATTATTTTGCTCGTATCCAAAAGCCTATTAAGCTTCATGTTTGCTGGGTTACACGAAACGGAGAAAATTGCTGTCAGTGTGAAAAATGTGCAAGAACGATATTTGGAATACTTGGTGAAGGATATGACCCTAATGACTGGGGATTTGAACTGAATGAAGAAAAGTATAATAATTTTATTGAGCTTATTAAATCTAAGAAAATTATATTGTATCCTGTTTTTTGGGAGGGCATTGTAAAAGGCTTGATGAATCGGCCTGATGTTTTGAGAGAAAATAAAGCAGCCAAGTATATTGTAGGAGAACTGATTGATAAAATTGAGAACCGTTCAACTTTTCATAGTACAATTTTTAATAAGGTCAATACTATGTCAATTGCTCAATCATATGAGGATACATCCAATATTGTAATGTTCCGAAGAAATATGAATACCGATAATATTGCAGCAAAATTTGAGAATGTTGGAATGAACACCGGTAATATGGTGTTTACAAAAGCTTTGGAAAAAGAGCTTGATCTTGACATTATGAGTGTTGATGAATGCAGCGGTAAAATGCCTAAACATATTATCACTACCGATCTCATATGGATTACGCCACAATCCGATTATAACTATTTAATAGATCAGATGAACAGATTTAAAGATTCGGTTTATGTTCCGATAAGTGTTGGACTGCAGGCCCAAAATACAGATGTTGACTTTAAGCTTAACAACAGTACTTTAAAAGTCCTTCAAATGATACAGGAAAAAGCAGTGATTGGATGCAGGGGAGAATATACGGCATCAATACTTGAAAAAAACAACATACACAATATTGAGGTGATCGGCTGTCCGTCTGTTTATATTAGAGGAGACAAGGACTATAATATATCCAATAATATAAAGGATTATACTAAAATTATGTGTAATTTCAGGACCTTTTTCGGGCATCTTTCAAAAAAGGAAAAGCACTTTCTTTCATACTGTACTACAAAAAAATTTGACTTTGTTGAACAAACTAAGTATCATCTTACACTTGAAAGTGTTGATAAGGATGAAAAGTATTATAATTATGTAAATAAGTGGCTTGAAAAAAAGACATATACATTTTTTGATATAGATGAATGGTCAAGCTTTGCTGCCTTGCATGATTTTAGTATCGGTGCCAGATTTCACGGAAATATTGTTGCTTTATGGAACAATGTTCCGGCACTCTTTATGCCTATTGATTCAAGAACTCAAGAGCTTATTGATTTCTTCAAGTTTCCATATATACATATGGAAGAATTTGATTGGGAAAAACCTATTGAGTATTATTTTGAAAAGGCGGACTATTCAGAATTTAATAGAACTTATTTGCAAAAGTATAATAGTTTTGTATCTTTCCTTAAGAAAAATGGAATTAGTATATGAATTAAGGTTTATGAATTTAATTTTCAGAAAAATACCAAAACGATAATATATTAACTTGAAAAACAGTTGTAAAAAAGCTAAAAGTTGTTTCGTATGAAGCAAAAGACAGGACTGTTACAGCATAATGAAAATTCCATTAAATACAAGGTGTATTGGACAGAATCGGTAAGTTTTGCTTTAAATCGGATACGTTGGTTGTCGTAAAATCAATGTGCTGACTTATGTGCAGACGAATCTTATCATAAGTTGTGCGTATAATATAGCAAACCCTCCTATGGTAATTCCTTTATACCATAGGAGGGATTTTTTATTATCGGTTATAATCGTATTCAAGCACTGCTTCAAGTGCTTTTAACTGTGCAGCTGTAAGTATCTGAGCGTCCTCTTTTCCGGAGAAAGCATTTACGAAATCAATGCAGAAGTTGATATCGGTATTCGCCATAATTTCGACAAGCTCTTCGGGTACTTCATCAAAGGAAAGGTATAAGTTTGTATCGTCTGAATACGTAATAACGACATTATTCGAGGTAACTTCAACCTTGGTGATGACAATAAAGGAGTAATTAAGAGTGAATGTAGCTGTTTTGCTGTTTCCGCAGTCGTATTTGTAGGTGACTGTGGTTTTTGTGAAATCCTTCAGGGAATTTGTTGTCGGATCGTATGTTGCACCTGTCCAATTTGAAGCCTTTGCAGGATCGAAATTTCCGGGAAGCTTGTCCAGCGGGTAGCTGCCCTTTATTGCACCGATGGAGTAAGTGTTGCCGGAGCAGGAAAAATTCTTTAATCCGGTTATATTGCTTACATCAAGGCTTGTGAGCTGATTATTATAGCAATACAAATATTGCAAATTTTTATTGTTGCTTACGTCAAGGATTGTGAGCTTATTATCATAGCAATGAAAATATTTCAAAGGTTTACTGTTACTTACATCAATGTTTGTGAGCTGATTGTTTTGGCAGTATAAGCTTGTCAGGGCAGTATTGCTGCTTAAATCAAGGCTTGTAAGCTGATTGTTGTAGCAGGATAAGCCTGTCAAAGCAGTATTACTCTTCAAATCAAGGTTTGTAAGCTGATTGCCATAGCAGTATAAGTTTTCCAACAGAGTATTATTACTTACATCAAGGCTTGTAAGCTGATTTGTGTGGCAGTATAAACTTATCAGTGCGGTGTTCTTACTTACATCAATGCTTGTAAGTTTATTATTATTGCAGAATAAACTTTCCAAAGCAGTATTTTCACTTATATCAATGCCTGTGAGCTGATTTTTGGAGCAGGATAAAATTTTCAAAGCAGCATTCTTGCTTACATCAATGCTTGCAAGCTGATTATTACTGCAATACACGTTTTCCAAAGCAGTATTACTCTTTAGATCAAGGCTTGTGAGCTGATTATGTTCACAAATCAACGTTTTCAGCTTTGTGAAATACTCGATACCTGTAAAATCGGTAATAGTATTGGGGGAGCTGCTTGATCCCGAAACACTTATCACAGCAACAGCGTCTGCCTCTGCCTGTGAAAGCTTGCCGTTGCCGTCTTTGTCAATTTTGGTGGCAACATACTGTCTGAATGTGGCATCGGGGAAGGTTTCCTCGCTGATCTTCGCAACAGAATCATCAGTGTAGGAGCTTGCAGCGAGTGTAAAGACTGCACTAAAATTGTTTCCGCAGTCATATGTGTAGGTAACTGTGGTACCTGTGAGATCCCTGATAGAATTTGTTGCTGAGTCATATGATGCTCCTGCCCAGTTTGAAGCTCTGGCAGGAACAAAGCCTGTGGGGAGAGTGTTCAGCGAGCAGCTGCCTGCAACGTCGCCGATAGAGTAGGTGTTGCCGATGCATACCAAGCTTGTCAAAGCTGTATTGCTATTTAGATCAAGGCTTGTGAGCTGATTGTAGCTGCAATCAAGCTCTTTCAGATTTGTGAAATAGTTGATCCCGTTAAGCCCGGCAATGCTGTTGGGAGCTGCTGCCGTTCCCGAAACATCTATCTTTGTAACAGCGTTCAGCTCCGACTGCGATAAGTAACCGTTATTATCCGTATCGAAATTAGCGGCAACATACTGTCTGAATACTGCATCGGGGAATGCTGTGCTTATCGGCAGTCCGGCTGATTCCGAAGTGAATGCCTTCAGGCAGTAATTGTGCGAGGTACCCATATCTGACCAGCCGCTACGCTGTCCTGTGCTCAGGTCGTATGCTGCACCGAACGATAATCCTTCACTCGGTGAGTTTGAATCTAAGACAGCTGCTGCCTTTTGCTTTAAAAGATCTACTACTATGGAATACCGACAGTCCTTGCCGATTTCGATGCCTTTAGTAAGATCTGTTTTATGATATCCCGCATAGGTCATTTCACCCTGTTGAGTATGAACAAGCTTTCCGCTTGTGGGCTTGCCTCCTTCGGGGATATCGGTATATACGCTGATCCTGTATGGGATATCTGCATCGGTCGTCCAGAAGCTTACTGCTTCAAGAGTCTCGTCTGAATCCGATGTGAAAATATTGGATATTGAAAATCCGTATTTGTCATAATATGTGCTGTATGCATAATTGCCGTCATACTGATAAATATTGCTGCTGTCACCTGCATCACTCATCGTAAAGGTTCCGACGGTTGTTACGGTTGCATCATAATATGAGAGATAGAATAAGCCATTGTCTCCCCAGTCTGCTCCCCAGCTGTTTTTGATGATCCACGCACCGTCGCCCTCGGGTGTGATCTTAAAGTTATCCTTGCTGAAATCATCGTCCCAGCCCACAATTGATACTGCATGGTTTGTACTATAATCGGTCGGGCAATAATAGGCGTATGAAGAACTGTTAAGATATGTATTGCTGCTGTAATAATTCAGATAAACGACACCGTTATCGACAATGGCATTTTTAATAGATGTTCTGTCGGCAGGGTCAAAGAGTGTCATATCCTCAAGCTGATACAAGGACATATATCTGAGGTCTTCCGAAAGGGCAGTCTTTGTGCTGTAAGGAACAACGTATTCATAAACAGGACCTGAGCCTCTGGCAAGGGTAGCTGTAAATCTATAAATATTTCCGCCTGTGTCATATGCCTCTGTTTTGTACTCTTTATTGATATCACCGTACAAAGGATCGTTTGTATCGGCAGGACCGACACCGTTTGTAAACCACGCCATATGCTTTTCGGAGAGATCCACCGATAAGTCTTCTTTATGCTGAGTTACCAGATTGGATTCCACAGCTGACATTCCCGCATGAGCCCAGCAAAGTCCCTCCGACCCTTGATCTTTCACCGAAGTAGCTCTGCCTTTGTCGTACAGGTTATAATATGAACCGAAATTATCAGCCATTTCTATGTCAGGTGCAAGATCAAAGTTGACCTCATTTCCGTATTCATCCACAAAATTTACGGCGATCTCACCTGATGCGGAAGGTGTTTCCACCATATATATTAAAATAGGTTCAATATTTTCATCATCACCTATGCCGATCTCAGTGCTTTCGTCATATGCTGCCGCTGCTCCGTTCAGACACATCAGTGAAAAGACTGCTGCCTGAATAAACGCAGATGCCTGTTTTATACTTTTTTTCAACATCAAAACCCCCGTTAAATCAAAAAATAATATGCCATATAAATGTCATTGCTTCAGCTGTTATGCTAAGGACTTATTGATCGGTTCAGCATTTTGTTTTGTTGTTAACCGGTCATTTTTCGCTAATATAATTATATCAGACATTTTTTTGTTTTGCAATAGTTTATACTATGTTTTTTTGATAAATATAGGACGGGCATAGTATAAAAAGCAAAATAATGGTTCTTAACATATTTCACTTCGATTTTATCATCTTTACTTACAGGTTAACACTTATATCCCAAAATGTTTCATATGTTAAACAGGCGCTATACCTAAACCGATTTGGTTTAAATATAGCGCCTGTTTTTATGAGCAATTGGATATAAAGCTTTTTTTGATTACGCTGCTGTATTACCGTAATCGCTGCTCAGAACATACTCAAGAGCTTTCATCTGTGCATCGGTAAGGAGTATGCTGTCTGACTGAGAGTATGCTTCAAATGCATTTACAAAATCTGAAAGGAGTCCGCAGCTTGAATCATTAAGATACATCCATTCGATCATATCTGTTGAGACCTCATTAAACTCTATTGTATCTGCCATCAGTTCAGTTTCAGAGTCAATACCATAATATACCGACACATTATACTGATTTATTCTTATATTAATAATTCCGACTGATTTTATTGTTACACTTCGGGTTATCCTGTGTGTAGACTCATCATACCCTGGTATGTCAGAGTAATCATATTTTTCGTAATCCGTCACGACCATATATGCATCATAAGCGTATTCACCTGCTGCTTCGAGTCTGGTCGTGCCATCAGTCCATATCCAACCAGATGTCAGTATTGATTCATTTAATGTCTGTCCTTTCCGTATAGGCGTAGCCGATGGTTCTTCAACCACTGCTTTCGGAAGTACATCTTTTTTTGCAACATAGACCTTGTCATCGGTTATATTTTTAAAGCTTGTAACAGGTGTATTGGTTTCATCTCCGAATATAACCCATATATCTGTTCCATTAGGAAATGCCGGCGGAGTGATATCTGAACCTGTTTTGTAAATTTTACGAACAATGTCATTGCTATTTTCATCTATAAATGCTACCGCAACATACGGAAGAGAATCATCTAATTTCTCTGCAAACTCGCTTACAGTGTTATTATTGATATAATATTCTTCAGTATCAGAAGTTACTGTACATACGAGTATATCTGAATAGCATATTTTTGAAAGTTTGCTGAGATCGACTATATGTTCTGTAGTTTTGTTAGCTGGTATTGTATTGATCTTTTCAGAATAAACTGCTTCTCCAGAAGAATCGGTTATCGTAAATGTTCCGCCTGTACTTATACAGCTTTCATTTTTTATTTCGGCAAAATAATAGCATTTTGAATCTATAAGCCTTTCAGATACCGATAGTGAAAGTTCGGTTTTTCCGAGAGAAAAATCTATGCTGTTATTTTCGGGATTTGTGTCTGTTTCGGCACCCTCGGCGCAAACAGTAAATTTACTGTTGTCAACAGTTTCGGGAACGGTAAATGGTATGGATATTGAGTCGTATTCTCCGGGAGCAATATTGCAGTCTACACTGACAGAGGATACTGTTTCACCGCTGCTGTTCGTTATCCTTACAGCAGCATTTTCGAGAACTTTGTCTGTATAGTTAGTAAGATACAGTTCAATATTCATCTGTTTTCCCGGAGTTATCTGAGTGTAATCAAAATCAATGGCAGATACTTCAATATCATATTTTGAATCATATCTGTACATATCAATTGTTGTAGCTTCTGTAACGGTATCAGAAGATGCAAACGATGTATCGGAATAAATGATAACATCATCATTTACAGTAAATGATGAAATAAATCCGTCTGCTGACTCAACTTGAAGGGGACTGCTCCATTTTCCGTTTTCAAAAACCAACTGAAAAACAGATGATTTGCCTTCATTATCAGTGTACACGAAAAATATTTTGTCTGACAATATAAGATAATCTGATGTAACTGCTGTTTTGGAATCATTCTCAGTGGCTGTCAGTACACCGGTTGTGGCAGATGAAAGCATATAACTGATATTTTTTCCATTATACCAGGTAAATCCATTTTTTCCTGCTGAAGGTATTCTGCTGTATTGTACATTCTCCACATTTCCCTTGTAAACAACATTTTCGTTTCCTTCCATATCAATAATGATTATCTGAGAATCGCCGTCAGTGGAAAGGTCGCTGTCCTTGTCGGCGGAAACTGCAATGAAAGCACCGTCAGCAAGCTTTCCGGCACTGAGCGATGTTATAGTTGGAAGTCCTGATGCAACGATTAAAGGTGATGACCATTCACCACCAGAGTAGGTGCTGTACTTAACAGTATTGTCTGTATTCTGATTGAATATATCATCAGCAGAACTGCTTACCCAGAAAGCAGTAAGTTTATTGTCTATAACAGCAAATTCAGGCATAGAATTGTAATTCTTGTCTGTTGAACTGATATCTGTCAGGTTTATAAATCTATTGCTTTCTTCATCATATTCAGCAGCAGAGATCTTCATTGATGACATCATATCGGTTATTGTTACATCATCATCAAAAATACGGTCTGCCTGTGAATAGATAAGGTATATTTTGCCGTTAAAGTTGTATAATTCCGAATACCAATCAGCAGTTTTATCCGTATCGACCTGTTCTGAAGCTGACCAGCTCTGTGTGTCATTGTTATAGAACATATACTTTAGTACTGTGGAATTAGCTGTACCTCTGTTGCTGTCATTTGAAAGATAGGTCATTAGAATACCATTGTTTACAGATATTATCTTAGGCGCAGCACTGCATTCAAGACCTGTAACTACAGAATTTTCTGCATTATTTCCTGTTACACTTCTATCCACCAGTTCCTCTGAACAGATGTCTGAGAGAATATAATTATCCTGCTTATATAAATTCAGGACGTCATTGCCATCAGAAGCTTTTGATATACTTTCGGGGTCTCTTGCATATAAATTCCACGTCTTTTCAGCGATATTCTGCGAGTATGTAAAGCAAAGTACTTTTACCTTTATACCTGCATAAAGTGTACCATCAAGTGTATCTAAACCGCCAGTTTTTTTGCTGCTGACCAAAGTCATAGAACCGCTTAGCTTTCCGCCGCCGGTTACTCCGACAGATGCTACCTTTCTTACACCCACTCCTGCAAAAACATCAACACCTATTTCAAAATCAAGCGGCATTTCCCCTTCATAATCCCATGACTTTTTCGCAATGTCGTATGTCCATTTAAAATCAGCTGTTACAGAGCCGCCGCCTTTAAATTCTCCTTCAATTACAATGGGTACGGACACAACAAATGTTTGCCACGATATTGAACCATTATATTCTGCTCCGACTGTTATGGATACATCTATTGAAAAATCTTTTGAAGCATCCATTTTAGCTTCGCCGTAGCCAACAACTGTCATATTCAATTTTGATTTGGGGTCAAATAATTTAAAATCTTTACAATCTGTTGCCTTAAGATATTTTTTTAGTTCTTTTAAATTGTTTTGTTTAAAAGAATTATTGATCAACTTGGAATCCTCTGGACCTAAATGTTTTTTGTTTTTTTCAACACAATTTTTAAAGTTATTCCAACTGCTGTCCTTGTCAAGGATATCCTTATTAATGAGATTTACCCAGACTATTACAGTGCCATCCTCCTTTAATATAGCATACACGGGAACGGTCAATCCTGAAATGCTAATGTTACTTCCTCCAAAAAACGGAACATTTGAGGGAATAGTGGCTTTACTTGTATCTTTTCCCAACAAAGACAGCTCAATATTATCAGTAATTCCATCAGATTGGGCGATATCCAGTTTCAGTTTGGTTTTGCGGTTCAGTCCTTCCTTGGATATCACATTTACAAATACATCGCCTTCAATAAGCGTTCCTTGCTTATCCAGAAAATCTTTTTCTTTAAGTGTAAAATTTCCGTCAAATGAAGTTGAGATGAGCTCCATTCCTTTGTATAACTGGTATTTTATCGGTTCTGAACTGTCAGCAGTCACGGAGCAGAATATATTGAATGACGGGTCAGTTATATTGCCGATCGTTTCAGAAAGATAATATTTTTCATATGTATTTACAAGATTTTTTTCGTTCAATATGGCAGATTCAAGCTCGCAGGCTGAAACACCCACCATTGTGCTGCCGCCCGTTTTTCCTCCAAAGTTGCCAACTTTTACGGGAACATAACTTGTTTTATTTGTACCGATGCCAAGCGCACCGGAACTAGCACCGGAACTACTGGTACCCCAAGTATATACAGAGCCATCCTCTTTTAACGCAATACAATGACCGCCATATTCTTTTATTTCTTTGACATTTCCCATAATATATGTCAATTTAGACTGAGATTCAGTATTTCCATTACCGACCTCGCCGTCATTATTAATTCCTTTACAGTAAAGGTCACCATTGTCATAAACAATGGCAGAAAAACCAGTTCTTTGATCACCATTATATAAAGCATATGTTACATTAGTGTCAATTAATCTGGGAGTAGATGTAGTATAGTAATAATCAGTATCCTGATTATACACACCGGTTACATATAGTTTTTTATCATTAGCAATAATATTAATAGTATACCCTGTAATAGCAACACGATCTACATTTTTATTTACTTCAACAGGTGCATATTGATCCTTTTCAGTGCCATTTCCTAATTGTCCGGCAAAGTTGTTCCCCCATGTATACAGTCTGTTGTCTTCAGTTATTGCAGCAGTGCAATAATTATCAAGTACTGCATCTCTGACATTTTTTAGCACAGGCTCTGGAGTAAGAGTGACTGAACCCGATTTAGTATTATTTCCGAGAGAGCCATATACATTTTCTCCATACATAAAAAGTGTACCGTCAGTGTCTATCAGTGCCCCTTTCCAACCGGCATCATCATAGTATATTTTTTTAACATTGGTTCTTATAAGTTTTGGTTCACTTATATATTTATTGGTTGTTCCATCACCCAGTTCGCCGTAAAAATTATATCCGCATGCATAATAGTTTCCTTGTTTAGTGACGTAACCAACATCATCTCCACCCAATGCAAATTGATCAACATTTTCAGCTACTAATTTGGGAGTATATTCGTACTTGTATGAACCAAAAAAATTTTTTGTTTTGCCCCATATATAGAGTTTTCCATCTTCCGTGAGAGCTCCTGACATATTAAGGCTAGTTTCTATCTGTTTAACAACACCGTCTATTCCCTGTGTATCCAAGGCTGTCACAATGATACCGTCAGGAACGAGCAGCACGGCACTCAACGAAACAATTACGGACGTCATTACTGCAAGCGCACGTTTAAAAAAATGTTTCATATATTTTTCTCCTTTAGAATATAATGTAATCTAATCACTATAATTATATACTATGTGTCGAAAATTGTCAACATTTGTTTGGTGACATTCAAAACTTTGAATTGATAAAGCATTCAAAAAATAAACATCAATAAACTTATGCGCTGTTATGAATTGTCCCCTAAAAGTCAGAAAAAAAGCGGCCCAAGAACCTCTCTGCCGCTTTTCGTGTTTATATCAATAAAATCAAAACAGCCTATATAGAATATAAGCTGTCGTAGAAAAAACTTAGGCCTCAAACGGATCCTTGCTCCACGAATGTTCCAGCAGAACGATACCCTCGCCCACATAATCCATTTTAACAAAAAAGGTCTTTATCTTAGCCTTGTAGTCAAGGTTTACAATACCTGTCTGGTCGAAGATACCGACATCAAAATAATATTCGCCGCCTACAAGATTCATTGAACGGTATGTGAGAGAAATTTCATTAAGCCCCTTTTTCCAGGGAATGTGGATATTGTCGAGCTTCGTGTTGAGCCCGCAGATGTATTCGTCATCAATTTTTCTGATGGCGATACCGAGAATCGGGTCCTCAATGGATTCATCGGCTATAAGATATCGCACTCTGATGTGATAGCTTTTGCCGAAGTCAAAGTTATCGACCGTTTTTCCTGCTATGTCATAGCAGGTGATATCCTGAATTTCAGCAATATCCACTGCCGATACATCTACATCGGAATTGTCCTGCTCTGTCCTGTCCTCGGGAGCCCTGTTCAGATAATTCTTTCTGTATTCCTCCATCGGAAGGTCGGACTTAAGGAAATCAAGATAATGATCCGTAACATCATCAGTGTTGCCGTCCATAACGGTGATGCCGTCATTGAGCCATATTGCACGGTTGCAGAATTTTTTCACCGCATTTACATCGTGGGTCACAAAGAGGATAGTCTTGCCCATTGCGATAAATTCCTTGAATTTATCCATACATTTCAGCTGAAATCTGGCATCGCCCACAGCAAGGGCTTCATCAACGATAAGAATGTCGGGGTCAACGTTTATCGCCACAGCGAAAGCAAGCCTTACAAACATTCCGCTGGAATATGTCTTGACAGGCTGATTGATATGGTCTCCGATGTCTGCAAAGGCAAGTATGTCGGGGATCTTTTTCTCCGTTTCCTCCTTTGACATATGCATCATTGCGGTATTGAGGTAGATATTTTTCATACCCGTATATTCCATATTGAAGCCTGCACCAAGCTCCAGCAGAGCGGCGACCTTGCCGTTTATCGACACATTGCCGCTTGTGGGATTGAGCACCCCTGTGAGTATTTTCAGTATAGTGGATTTTCCCGAACCGTTTCTTCCCACGATGCCGACTATCTCGCCTTTGCCGACTTCAAAGGAAACTCCGTTCAGGGCATAGAAATCCCTGTAATATTTTTTGTCCGAAAAGCCCAATGCTTCTTTGAATCTGTCTCGGGGGGCATCGTAGATCTTATATATCTTTGTGACCTTATCAACTTTTATAACACTGTTCATAAATCATTCTCCGTTAAAGAACATCTGCAAAATGGACTCTGAGCTTGTTGAATATTTTGTTTCCGCCCACATATACAACTATCGAGAATATCCAGAAATAGCACGTCCAGCCGGGCTTGTCCCAGAACCATACCTTATTGAGCAGGGAGTCCCTGAAGCCGTCAACGATATAATACATAGGGTTGAGACGGAATATCCGGGTCAGTCTGTCGGACAGTACGCCGTCAGGGTTCCACATTATTGGGGTGAGCCATACGCCTATGGTAAGCAGTATGTTCACTATCTGAGACATATCCTTGAAAAAGGCGGTAACAGCGGAAAATACATAAGCAAGTCCCATAGTGAGGAGGATCATACACAGGATATAATAAACGAGCTGTAGCGTGTACAGGTCGGGAGTATATCCGTAAAAAGCACACATTATGATGATGACCGCCACAAAGAACAGATGAATGAATATTGATGAAGCGACCTTTATGACAGGAAGTATCTCAATATTGAATATTACCTTTTTAACAAGGTAGCTGTATTCGGACAGTACATTTGCAGAGCTGCTGAGAGCTTCGGAGAAATACATCCAGGGAATGAGACCTGACATAAGGAAGAGGATAAAGGGATATGCGCTGACATTTCCCGCTCTGAGTCCCACCTGAAAAACGAACCAATACAGCACCATCATAATGACAGGCTGAACGAACGCCCAGAAGATGCCGAAATAGGAGCCTGCAAACCTTGCCTGGAAGTCATTTTTCATCAGTATCCAGAACATTGACCTTTCCCTGTAAATATATCCTGCCACGCTGAAAACAGTGTTGATGTTCATAAGCAGGAATACTGCGGCAATATCAAGGCACAGACACAGGACAATTGACATTACGAGATTTTTTCTCTGCATCATTGCGGGGAGCGTTCCGAGGGTGTAAGTCAGCTTGTCTCCGGGAGTGAAAACGATGTAGGGGTCATTGTCGGCAGTTTCCACAGAGATCTTACCGTCCTGCCCGTACAGTGCCGTTATGCTGTTTGTAAAGACGGGGGAAAGGAGGCTGTCGCTTTCTATGCTGAATTTCATACCGCCTGCGGTAACAGCCATATCGGACACCGCCGAAGAAGCGGCAGCATCACCGAAATCGAGCCTCAGATACTTTGCATCAATAGGCATACCGAATGTAATGTGCTCCTCGGTATTTACATTATTATAGCTGACAGTGCCGCTCCTTTCCTCCGAAAAATCTTCAGTATCCGAAAAGAAGAACTGTATGTCCATTGCCGAACCCGACACAAAATTGAAAGAGAGCACAGCCGAAGTATCGGTGGGCAGACTGTGATAATGAAACAGAATATAAATATTTGCAAGCAGCACGGCAGCTATCAGAGCTGCAACAGCTATAGGCTTTTTTTTGATCTTACTCATTGAATTTACTTCTCCGGTTTTAACAAATTAGGACAGTACCTTCTGACCCGTGGAAATGTCACGGATATCCGAAGGATCAGTTGAATCATACAGACGGATATACACCTCATACGCATTATTTTTTTCAAGGAGCTCCCTGAGAATAATGCATCGGAAGCCTGTGCTGAAAAGATAATGTATTTCGGGGAAGGCTGCCGCAACATCTAAGCGCTTTACGGGAATTGTATCAAATACAAACGCACGGTCACGGGCATCTTTCAGTATCAGCTTCTTTTTATAGCGGAAGTGGTCATTTCCTTCGCAGAAAGCAAAGCCCTCGATAGTCTGCATTCTGTCGGAAACGGTGTTTATGTCGATGTTCCATACTGCGTTTTCCGAACGGGGAATGAGGGAAAGCTTATCCGTATAGCTGTAGTCGGAGCATATTGATATGTTCCTCGGAAGCTCCGGACAGGTTTCCCTGTCAGTCCGCTTTACAGCCTTTTTTCCTGAGCTGCCGATGATCTCCACACCCACCCTGTAGGGGAAAATGTCGGGTCTGAGGACAGAGGTGTCGAGTACCGTTTCAAAGCCGCAATAGCAGAGGTCATCGTTACCGAAAGCGGCTGCCACATCTCTTCGTTCTGTTTTTATGCAGTCGGCTCTGAGATTCCTGCCGTAGGGGTCGGTGAAAATGATATGGATATCCATTTCCTCCGCAGGTGCTTCCGCCAAAAATCCCCAGCCCGATACAATAATGCACTTGCTGTCCGCTTTCAGCATATCAATGTTGCAGACCGCTTCCGAGCTGTATTCGGGAAGAGCATAGGGACTGACCCTGTTAAATTTGTTCTTGGTATCAAGTGCTGAGCCGATGATGTGGAGATTCACATTGAGGAACGGGTCATATTCCTTAAGCGCGGGGTGATCCTTGTAGAGCATACATTTTTCCGCACTCAGTCTGAATGCCTTTTTTTCGTTCATTGTGTCAATGCCACGGCTGTAGGACTCGTGATGATACGCTATGGCATCATTGCGCTGCACATTATAGTAGCCTGCCTCGTAAATACGGAAGCACAGGTCAACGTCATTATATGCAACGGGGAATTTCTCATTGAAGCCGTTAACGTGTTCAAATACAGACCTTTTCACCATAAGACAGGCAGCGGTCACAGCAATGCAGTTGTAATCCAGATGGCTGAAACCGAAATAATAAGGGAAGCTGTCATCGCATCTGAGGAAATTATGGCTGGGACCTTCCTTGATATTTGAAACACCTGCGTGCTGAATGAGGGTGGTTTCGGGATAAAAAAGCTTTGCCCCTACAGCACCGGTGTGCTTCTGCTGAGCGGCTCCGAGCATTCTTTCAAGCCACCGGGGCTGGAATATCTCAATATCGTCATTCAAGAAAAGGAGGAAATCGCCCTTAGCTGCCGCCGCTCCCTTGTTGCACATTTTTGAGAAGTTAAAGGAATAAACGCCGTAAATATATCGGATATTTCTTTCGCCCAGAAACAGTGATATCTTTTCCTTGTTTTCGGGTGAGCTGCCGTTGTCAACAACGATCACCTCAAAGCTTCTGTAGCGGGTAAAGCCGTATATGGAATCAATGCACTGCCTGAGTATTTCGGGATTGTCCTTTGAAGGGATAATGATGCTGACAAGGGGCTCGCCCTCTACATCATATACAGTTCTGTACTGACCAACATCGGGGACATATTCCAGATGCCCCTTTATCCCCCGTCTCCTGAGAGCGTCCTCCTTGGCATGGCAGCCTGCCTTTGCCGCATAATTTTTCGAGCCCAGGGAAAAAGCCACAGACTCCCTGCGTTCTCTCCAGTGATACAGCACCTTCGGGATATGTCCTACCCGTGAATTGTCTGACTGCTCCATAAATCTGAGCGTCATATCATAATCCTGACTGCCGTTATAGTCGCTTCTGAGACCGCCTATCTTCCTTACGATCGACAGACGGTAAACGGCAAGGTGATTGGTGTACATTTCCGACATAAAGAGGTCGGGAGACCATTCGGGCTTGAAAAACGGCATATGGCGTATTTTTCCGTCCTCGGTTATCTTGTCCTCATCGCTGTAGATAAAGTCAAGCTCGGGGTCATCGTTAAGCTTTTTCGCCATTTCGTAAAGAGCGGTGGGCTCAATGATATCGTCGCAGTCCATAAATACGGCAAATTCGCCGTCTGCTGCCGCAAGACCGTCATTTGTTGCTGCGGAGATATGGCCGTTTTCTGTTCGGTATATGACCTTTACCCTGCTGTCGGATTCATAGCTTCTGAGAACAGGCACAACGTTCTGCCACGGTGAATGGTCATCAACGAGTATCAGCTCAAAATTGTCATAATTCTGAGCCAGAACGGAATCTATGGCTTCCTTAAGCTGCTCCGTCACCGTATTGTACACAGGTATGACCACTGAAAATTTCGGCTTATAGTCCAGTTCCGCAACAGCTTCTTCTGGCTTGTCGGAGCTTATCATACGCATATAATTTGCCAGACTTCCGGGGTCTTCAAGGTGATACTCTGATGAAGCGGCTTCGTGAGAAGAAATGCCAAGCTTTTCTGCTTCTTCCGCAGTGGGAAGCTCAGCGATACGACGGATATGACCTATTGCATCTTCGGGAGCGTATTCGATATTGTATTTTGCTGCAAAATCAGCCGCAGCCTTTACATAATCAAGAATACCTTCAAGAATGTCTGCCTTTTCACTGTCGCCCTCGCCCTCTTCAAACACTGCGCCGTTGTCTCCGTAGTAATACACCGATTCGTGGGGGGCTGAGAAAAACAGCTCATATAATACCACAGCTTCGTTTACGCCCGACTGGAGGGAGTGATTGCTGTAAAAATCAAAGGCATAGGTGTCATAGTGCTTTTTATGAAGCTGTCTGCGGCTCTTTTCGGTATTTTTTATGCCGAAATAGCAGAAAAATGTTTTGCAGCTGCTTCCGATACAGCGAAGAAATCTGTCAAGAAGCAACTGTGAGCTGCCGCTCCAGCCGCAGTCAAATACCACAGCTTCTTCTTCATCGGCAAGCCCGATCTCTCTGAAATATTTCTCGGCACAGCGTCTTTCTTCGGCGCATCTTTCAAGAAATATTTCCTTTTCAAGCACATAGAGCTTTTTAAATGCGGATTTGTCATCATCGTTTCCGATAATATCGTCCATACTCTTAAAGCCCGCTTCGGAAAGATGAGTGATCTTATCCCGTGGGATGCACAGATAATCAAGTATATCCCCCACGGTCTGCCCCACAGTATACGGCGGCAGCTCGGCAACAGCTTCATCGTTTATCTCATCTATGCCTGCAAGGAGGAGAGCTCTTCTCGATGTATAGATATACTTTGCATTTGTATATCCAGTTTCGGTGAAAAGCTTGCAGAGGTTGTAGCCGTCTCTGGAAAGAAAATATATTTTCTGCTCCTTGTCGGGATACTTCTTTGTAAGCCAGCTGTAAAGCCCCATATACAGCGGTCCGCCCGCTTCGATACCGAGATTATACCAGAAGCCCCTGCTTTTGTCGAAAAGTACCTTGTACATTCCGTTGTCGATATCGGTGCAGGCAGTGTTCTTCACCTTTTCCATATCGGCATCACAGCGGTATCTGAAAGTCTTTATCCCGAAGGAAGAGGGGATATCCACATCGGCTGACTGACTGTCGCCTATGTGCAGGATATTTTCATATGCGGTATTTTCCTTTCGGGCAACACATTCAAACAGTTCCCTGTTGAATTTTGCCTTGTGCTCGTCTGCGGAGCAGTAAATATGATCGAAGCCCTCATATCCGCAGCTTTCAAGTATCTCGCCCAGAGTTGCCGCAAGCAGGTACATATCGCTGGTAGCCACGACCCTTTTGTTCCGGCTCTTGGCATACCTGAATATTTCAAGCATTTCCCTGTTGGCTGTCAGGGCATCTTTCTCTGCCTGTATCTCAAATGCTTTTACTTCCTGCCAGTCAACATTTATTTCGCTGTGCTCGGAAAGGGCATCGTATATCTCGTTCATATCTGCGTGAGGAGCCTTGATCTTCTCATAAGCGATCCTGCTTGCCCTGTTCTGTTCGTCTGTTCTGAGCTTTTTGAAGCCGTGGATATTAAAATGATTTCCTATGAGATCAAAGACAGTCTCGGGGGTGTTTACCTTGCGAAACAGTAAAGTATCAAAAACATCAAATGAAATAACATCTGCTTCGCCGATCATTTTCATCAGTTTGTTCTTTTCGCATAAATCCATATTATATACTACTCCCTGCCGTTTATTTTTTATCCCCTCATCTGATAAAGAAATGCTTTATTTTTCTGAGTATTCCTGCTATCCTGTCGGTAAATCTTACTATCTTTCTGCTTCTGTACCTGCACAGCTCTGCGGTTTCACGGGCTATCTGTCCGTTCAGCACATCAAGCTCGTGTTCTTTATCGGCAAGGAGCTGTTCCTTATTGATAAGGAGCTGTTCCTTTTTGTCGATTATTCGGATATACATATCCGCATCTGCCCTCAGACGTGCATTTTCCTGTTCCAGAGCTGATTTTGAGCTCTGAAAATCCAAGATCGCTTTTTTCAGCTCCTCAGCGCCATTTCGGTGCAGCTCCAGAGTCTCTCCCAGTTCTTTCTCTTTCTCTTCATACTGTGAGAGTCGGGCATCTGCCTGCTCCTTTTCGGCGGTAAGTACGTTCAGTCTTTCCGTCAGCGCCGCATTGTCCTCATTCAGCCTGCCCACAGTGCTTTCAAGGCTTTCCACTGTTCCCGAATATTCGGATATAAGAGCAGCTTTTTCATTTTCGGCTTTTTTCAGTTCTTCATCAAATCGTCTGTGTTCATCAAAGCAGATGCTTTCTGTCATATCAACATATGCCTGTCCCGGAATGGTAAGATCGGCATCAATGACAATAGGCCCGCTGCCTGTGATATCCTCTATCAGTATACAAGGGTCAGTGCCTTTCATCAGAATACCGTTTTCAAAGCCGATATGCTCGGAGGGGATAATGGGAAGCTGTCTTCCGTCTCTCCTTACGGAAATATTCTGTATTATGCAGCCCTGAAGCTCAACAGGGTCAAAGCGCAGTCTTTTGATATTTTCCGTGTCATTTATCACATAATGTACGATATATTTTCCGTTGTCGGATATGCTTGTTCGGAAGCTTATCTTGTTTTCTTCGGAAAAGTCCTGACCATAGTCAAAGTAGATATGGCTTATGACCCCGTTCCCGTCGGAAGAAAGCTCCGTCACTTTATCACAGCTCTGAAGTCCCAGCGTTGCCACAAACTGATATACCGTTCCGCAGCGCCTTTCATTAAGGATATTGAGCAGGAGCGTGGGGGTATCACGAAGCTTGCCCCTGAATTGCTCTGTACTGCCTGTTTCGCAGTATGTTGCCTCAATTTTATGGGTATGCAGCCCGTTTCTTTCCGCAAAGGTCTTAAGGTTTTCAAGTCCCCAGAAATGGATATGGGTGTTGTCCAGCAGACCGATATCGGTATAGTCAAAATGATCGCCGATAGCTTTGAGTATGATATCATTGTGAGTGATATTCGGAATGGAGAAAATTATATTTCCGTCGGGAGCAAGCAGCTCTGAAGCCTCTCTTATCACAAGGTCGGGATCGGGAGTATGTTCAAGAACATCTGCAAAAAGGATATGATCAAAGCGGATATCCGCAAACTTCTTTTTCCATTCCATATCCATAATATCGCCGCAAACGCCGTCAGCGGCATACTGTGAAGCGGTCTTGTATGCATCGGGGTCTATCTCAACGATGTAGACCCTGCAGTGCAGATGCTCCTGCATATATCCTGTCATTCTTCCCGTGGCACAGCCGAACTCGAGAACCGTGCTGCCGTGTCCGATCTTTTTGAGTATCAGACCCGTAGAGGTTTTTTCAGACAGATCTACCTTAAAATCATATTTTGACATCTATATTGCTCCTTTGTGCAACAAACATATGAGCGGAAGCTTCTGAATTATTTTGGTGTGAAATCCCCTCGTTCAAGGGTGAGATTGGGATTGTAATAGGGGTCTCCCGTTTGGAGGATATCCTTCCATTTTGCCTGAAAACGTTCGATCTCGCCCTTGAAGCGCATCTGCTTTTCGGGTGTGTCCTCATATCCTCTTGACTTGGACTCGTAGTGATATGCCTCCGCATAGGGTGTCCATACCACAAGATAGCCTGCCTGTCTCACCTTAAGGCAAAGATCCACATCATTGAAGGCTATCCTGAAATTCTCTTCATCAAGACCGCCGACCTCTTTGAATACAGAGGCTTTTATCATCAGGCAGGCTGCCGTTACCGCAGAAAGCTCCTGGGAATAAACCAGTCTGTCCATATAGCCGCCGCTGTTTCTCGGCATACTTCCGAAGCAGTGTCCCGCAACGCCGCCAATACCGATAATAACGCCTGCGTGCTGAATGGTGTTGTCGGGATAATAAAGCTTTGCTCCGCAGATGCCCACATCATCACGCTGAACATACATAAGCATTTCTTCTATCCATTCGGGGGTGATGATCTCGATATCATTGTTCAGCAGGATATAATATTTTCCCGAAGCCCATCTGGCGGCAAAATTATTGAGTGTGGAATAATTGAAAGGAATGTCGAGGTAGCATATAACAAATCTCTCATCTTTTTTCAGCTCATCATAATAGCGGAACAGTTCTTCATCATCTGAGCCGTTGTCAACTATCACTATCTCATAATTGGGATAGGTGGATCTTGAAAGAATGGAGTTTATGCAGCAGGTAAGGTCATCAAGGTGGTTCTTGTTGGGGATAATGATGCTTACCTTGTCATAGGATTGTATCTCGTATTTTATTCTGTATGCAGTGGGGCAGACAGCCGTACTCGTTACCTCGGCTTTCATTCCGAGAGACGCAATGTGATCCCTTACCGCATTTCTGCCCGCTTCGATAGCGTAGGTCTTTGCACCGATGTCCGATGCCACGGAAGCGGGGTGGGAACGCCAGAAGTAGAGTATTTTCGGAATGTGAACAACATTTTTTGCAAGGGACGTGAGACGAAGCATAAGGTCGTGATCCTGACTTCCGTCATACTCGGGGCGGAAACGGTCTGTCTTTTCCAGAAGCTCACGGCTGAAAACGGAAAAATGGCAGATGTAGTTTATGCCTCGGAGAGTATCGGGGCCGTAATCCGACTTGTAGTGCAGATGCACGATGTTTTTTATCCTGGGGCTTTTAAAGATCATTTCATCGGTATATACATAATCCGCATTTTTTTCGCAGATAGCCTTCATCACCTCGAAAAGTGCCGCAGGGTGAAGAAGATCGTCGTGATCGAACAGACCGATAAAATCGCCCTCCGCCATATCAAGGCAGGCGTTTGTATTGCCCGATATGCCAAGGTTCTTTTCAAGCCTTTTGTATTTGATGCGGCTGTCCTTTTCCGAAAGCTTCCGCACAGCTGCCTCCACATCGGAATGCTTGCTGTCGCTTCCGTCAGCAAGGCACAGCTCCCAGTTTTCATAGGTCTGCGCCTGCACGGAGCCGATCATTTCGTTCAGGAATTTCACAGGGGTATTGTACAGCGGAACGATTATGCTGAATTTGATATTTCTGTCAAATGCAGTGCTTTTCTGCTGCCTTACCTCATCATCGGAAAGGTAGAAGTCCTTTATTATGTCCTTATACCTGCGGGAGGGGAAAAGCTTGTTCAGTGCCTTGTCACAGGCGGTACGAAAGCCTGCGGTCTTTAAAACGTCAAAGAACTTTTCGGCATAACCAAAAATGCGCAGCCTGCCTGCGGCTGACTTTATGCCGTCAAGGAGCTTTCTGAGGGGAAAGGTCATTTTCCATATCTTTGAATCACGGATCATAGCAAAGGAAGCTTCGGCGGCTGCCATTCTCTGACGGGTGCTGTTAAGCTCTGCCGTCAGCTGCTGTATGTTCTGCTTCAGCACGGCTTTTTCATCACCGCACTGATCTAAGATATCCTTTACGGCACGGAAGCTGTCAGAGTCCCCAAAAGCGTAAAGCTCTCCCGAAATATCAATGGAAGAGCAGCCGTCGGTCTCAGCCGGAACTGCCGCTTCATTGTCCGCAAACAGAATAAATCTTCCGATCTTTTCCGCATTTCCCGATGTTGTCATTCCTGCCTTTGCGGACTCGGATAAAACCGACAGATCCTTTACAGCATAATATTTCAGGTCGGGGAAACGGAAAACTATCCTTTCACATTTTTCGGGCAGCTTTATGTCTGAGACGGTGAACTGAGGATAGGAGCATTCAAAATACAAAGGCTCGGAAACCCTTTCGCCGTCGTCAAAGCATATTTCGGCTCTTGTAAGCTTAATGCTGTCCTTATTGGTGATATGATCCGGATTTTTATTCATAGGATACCTCTTTTTTTATTGTTCTGAATCTTTCCGCTCAGTTTGTCAGAATGAAAAGCCCAGCTCCTTAAAGCTCTTGTTTTTCTTGTCCTTTTCGCTGAGAAGCACTTCCATACCCTCAGGGATATTCCAGTCAACTCCGATATCGGGGTCGTTCCACATAATTCCGCCCTCATCGGTGGGGTCATAAAGGCGGGTACACTTGTAAGCGAATGTGGCAGTTTCGGTATATACCGCAAAGCCGTGAGCAAAGCCCTCGGGGATATAGAACTGCTTCTTGTTCTCCTCGGAGAGCAGAACGCCGTACCATTTTCCGTAGGTCTCGCTGTCTTTTCTCAGGTCTACCGCAACATCATATACCTCGCCCTCAAGGCAGCGTACAAGCTTGCCCTGGGGATTTTTCTTCTGAAAATGAAGTCCTCTCAGAACGCCTTTTTTTGACTTTGACTGATTATCCTGCACAAATTCTGCGGGAGTGCCGTCAAGGTGCTTTATATAAGGCTTGAACTCGTCATTGTATGTCTCCATAAAGTAGCCTCTGTTGTCACCGAATACGGTAGGCTCGATAACGTAAAGGTCCTTTATGCCTGTTTCGATAAATTTAAACTTTCCCATTTTTATATTCCTTTCCCGAAATATTTTATGAGACCATCAGTGTCGCTGCTCTGAAGAAAATGAACAGCACCAGCTATCTCCTCGTCACTACGATCCCACCAACGTATTTCCAACAGCTTTTTAATAGTCTTTTTGCTGAATCTGTATTTTATGACTTTGGCAGGAGTGCCGCCGCAGACAGCATAGGGCGGTATGTCCTTTGTCACCAGAGCATTTGCGCCTATTACCGCACCATCTCCTATGGTTACACCCGACATTATCTTTGCACCGCCTGCTATCCAGACATCGTTGCCTATAACGATATCTCCTTTTGTGGCAGGGTGACCTTCAATATCGGAAAATTCTCCGATAAGGGCATTGAACGGATAAGTTGATATCCATTCAGTTCTGTGTTCCCCGCCAAGCATTATGGTCACGTTTGTGGCAATACTGCAAAATTTACCTATAGTAAGGTGAGTCTTGTTATCCCAGAACTGAATGTCGGGGGAACCATAGGTAAAATCTCCAATGGTTATAAAATCATTGGAACAAGCTGTCCGGTGGCTGGCTTCCAGGTTTATGCGCAGTGTACGAAGTTCTTCAAGAGCCTTGACATTATCCATAGCGGCTCAGCCTCTGTTTCCGTACATCTTTTCGTAGTAATTCTGATACTCGCCGGAGATGATCTCCTCCCACCAGTCCTTGTTGTCAAGGTACCACTGAATGGTCTTTTTGATGCCGTCGGCAAACTTGGTCTCGGGGAGCCAGCCCAGCTCGTTGTGTATCTTCGTGGGGTCAATTGCATAGCGCATATCGTGACCCTTTCTGTCCGCAACATAGGTGATAAGGCTCTCGGGCTTGCCAAGCTCTTTGCATATCATCTTTACGATGTCGATGTTCTTCATCTCGTTATGACCGCCGATGTTATATACTTCGCCCTCTCTGCCCTTGTGGATAATAAGGTCGATAGCCTTGCAGTGATCCTCAACATAAAGCCAGTCACGGACATTCTCGCCCTTGCCGTAAACGGGAAGGGGCTTGTCATTCAGCGCATTTGCTATCATAAGGGGGATAAGCTTCTCGGGGAACTGATAGGGGCCGTAGTTGTTGGAGCATCTTGAAATTGTAGCAGGCAGACCGAAGGTGCGGTGATAAGCCATTACCAGCAGGTCGGCGGAAGCCTTTGAAGCGGAGTAGGGGCTTGATGTGTGGATAGGGGTCTCCTCTGTGAAGAAGAGGTCGGGTCTGTCAAGGGGCAGGTCGCCGTAGACCTCATCGGTGGATACCTGATGATAGCGCTTTATGCCGTACTTGCGGCAAGCGTCCATCATTACCTGAGTGCCCATAATGTTTGTCTCCAGGAATACGGAGGGATTTTCGATAGAGCGGTCAACGTGGCTCTCAGCGGCGAAATTCACCACAATGTCGGGGTGCTCCTCCTCAAAGAGCCTGTAAACAGCCTCTCTGTCGGTGATAGACTCCTTTACAAAGCGGAAGTTGGGGTTGTCCATAACGCTTTTGAGTGTGGAAAGATTTCCCGCATAGGTAAGGCAGTCAAGGCATATTATCCTGTAATCGGGATATTTTTTCAGCATATGGAAAATGAAGTTGGAGCCGATGAAGCCTGCTCCGCCTGTTACGATAATGGTCATAGTTTTCAGTTCCTTTCAGAAATTTATTCTTTGTAATTGTCCATAAAGCATTTCAAAGCGTCCTGCCACTGTCTGAACTCGTCGCCAACGGTAATTCTGAACATTCCGTTGTCAAGAGCGGAATACTTGGGTCTGTCCGCAGCATCGGGGTGAGCCTCGGCATATTCCTCGGAGGTGCAGGGAACGACTTCGGCATCAATGCCCGCAGCCTTAACTATCTCGGCGGCGAAATCATACCAGGAGCATTCACCCGTGCCTGTACCGTGATAAATGCCGTATTCCTCGGTGTCAAGGAGCTTTATAAGGTGATGTGCAAGGTCGGCGGCATTTGTGGGATTTCCACGCTGATCGTTTACAACAGTAAGCTTGCCGAATTTTCTTGCGGCATTCATTATAGTCTTGACGAAATTCTTGCCGTAATATCCGTAAAGCCAGGCAGTTCTTACAATAAAGTATCCGGAGCAGAAGTCTTTTACATACTGCTCGCCAAGATATTTTGTGCTGCCGTATGCGCTGATGGGAGCGGGAATGTCACATTCTGTCTTTGGAACGCTGCCATTGCCCGGAAAAACATAGTCGGTGGAAACGTGGATAAGCTTTGCTCCTATATCCTCGCAGGCAATTGCAAGATTTCGGGGGCCTATGGCATTTACCTTGAAAGCGTCATCTCTGTGGGTCTCACAGCCGTCAACATTTGTGTATGCGGCGCAGTTTATCACAGCGTCATATTTTTCAGCTTCAAAAAGAGCCTTTACCGCCTTGATATCGGTAATGTCAAGCTCGTCCACATCAATTGAACGGACCTCGTTTGACTGTCTGAGTATTTCGGGGGTGCCAAGCTCGGTATGACCTCTTTCAAAGCATTTGCAAAGCTCTGTGCCCAGCTGCCCCTTGCCGCCTGTAATAAGTATCTTCAAAACGGTTCCTCCTTACCTGTAAAATTCCTTTATGCATTCGCAGACATAATCTACATTTTCAAGTGTAAGTCCGTACCACATAGGCAGGCGAAGCAGGCGCTCGCTTTCCTTGGTGGTGTAAACATCTTCGCCGTTGAATCTTCCGAATTTCTTTCCTGCGGGAGATGAATGGAGGGGGATATAATGGAATACGGAGCCTACGCCCTTTTCCTTAAGAAATGCGATAAGACGTGAGCGCTCCTCGATGTCCTTTGCCTTGATATAGAACATATGGGCATTGTGCTTGCAATATTCGGGAACAAAAGGAAGATCTATCTTTCCCTCTGCTTTCAGTTCGGAAAGGTTTTTGTAATATCTGTTCCAGCAGTCAAGACGGCTGTTGTTTATCAGATCCGCATTTTCCAGCTGAGCATAAAGATATGCGGCATTAAGCTCACTGGGAAGATATGATGAGCCGTAATCCACCCAGGTGTATTTGTCTATCTGACCACGGTAGAATTTGGAGCGGTCAGTGCCCTTTTCACGGACGATCTCCGCTTTTTCTATCATTTCGTCGCTGTTTATCAGGAGAGCTCCGCCCTCGCCCATTGAGTAATTCTTTGTCTCGTGGAAGCTGAGGCAGCCGAAATCCCCGAAGGTTCCGAGAGCCTGTCCCTTGTATTCGGACATAATGCCCTGAGCGGTGTCCTCAACGACCTTAAGACCGTATCTGTGTGCAATGTCCATTATGGTGTCCATTTCGCAGCCTACGCCTGCATAATGAACGGGGACTATTGCCTTGGTCTTGGGTGTTATTGCCGCTTCGATGAGCTTTTCATCAATGTTCATAGTGTCGGGACGGATATCTGTGAAAACTATCTTTGCTCCTCTCAGAACAAATGCATCTGCGGTGGAAACAAAGGTGTATGAGGGCATTATCACCTCATCACCTGGCTTTATATCCGCAAGGATAGCAGCCATTTCCAGAGCGTGTGTGCAGGAGGTGGTGAGCAAAGTACCCTTTGTTCCTGTTTTTTCGGTTATCCACCTGTTGCATTTCTTTGTGAACTCGCCGTCGCCGCATATCTTGCGGTTTTTGATCGCTTCGGCGATGTAGTCTGTTTCCTTGCCTATATACGGCGGAACGTTGAATTGTATCATAATATTTATTCTCCTTTAGGTCGGAAGGTAGGTTCCGAAGAATGACTGTAAATTAAAGCCGATAAATACGATGCACATTGCGGCTGTTACGGCGGCGGAAAGCTTTTTGTTTTTGATCCTGCCGAAAAGCGCCGAATATGCTGTTCCGAAAAATACTGCAAGACCCGGGAAAGCAGAGTAACTGTATCTGCCCTGAGGCTGATAGTCACTTCCGTAGCTGTACATTATACTGAGTATGACGGGTATCATCATCGAGCCTATGAGGCATACATAGAAAATAATGTTTCTGTATTCCTTCTTTATGTTCTCACGGTTTATGTTTTTGATGCCCTTAACGGCAATGACGATAAGCGTCAAGCCCATACCGCAGAAAAGCACGAAATATCCGCCTGTGATGACAGTGGAAACGGGGTATGACATATATCCGAAAACGCCGATAAAGCTTTGATATACACTTTTCAGCCAGCCCATTCCGAAGAGCATATCCCACAGAGGAATGCCCTGCTCATATATGGTCAGAGCTCTTCTTGCCGAGGGCTTGAGTGAGTCAATGGCAAAAAGCTCGCCGTAAACCGATGTGGCATTGAAGCCCAGTAGGTCTCCGTAGACCACATACTCTCTTACAAAGGGGAACGCCATTATCGCCACGGTTATCCCCGCAATAAGCAGACCCTGCCTGAGAAGCTTCTTTCTGTCGTCCTTGTTGATTATGAAGTAGCTCAAAAGCATCAGCACGGACATAAGCACCCAGCCGTAGCTGTTATAGTAGGATATTCCGCATATGCCTATGCCCACAGCCATAACTGCCGACAATGAGGAATGCCAGCCCTCTTTTATGATGCGCACCCAGGAGTAAAGTATCATAGCAGCGCCGCAGAGAGCGCAGATATCGTTGTTGATGTAGCTGCAAAGGAAGCACAGCTGGGGCATCATTGATACGAATACTATCACTATCCAATTAAACGGGCGTGGGAAAAGGAGCTTTGAAGTCTTGATGATAAACAGTAGAAAGACAGCGCCGCAAAGCACGCTTCCGAAGCGGGCAGCAACAATGAGCGCATATTCATCTGATGTGAAAAGACTTGTGAGCTTCATAGGGATATATCCCAGATAGTTGCAGAGCATAGTGGGCATCTGAGCATAGCTGAAGCCCCAGACATTATTGCACGCTTCGGCTCCTACGGGGAGGCGGTCGTTTCTGAAAAGAAACTCGGAAACGTGGTATCGCATATATTCATCGGGAGCGTAGTTATAGGGCTTTGTGCAGGACCATATGAAATAGTAGCCGAAGCACGCCAGCCAGTAAATAAGCTCACAGAGACTGAGCCTATCCTCTCTTTTCGGGAGCACCCGCCAGACAGCATACACTATGATGATGACAAGGAAAATAAGCTCGGTGATAAAGACGCTGCTTATGCTGAAAGTAACTTCCTTGTTGAGAGTTATGCTTTCAAGGCAGAAATTTCCGTCTATATCAAACCGCAGGTCGCTGCACTGCTTTGGGGAAAATCCCGACAGCTTAAGGTTCAGCACACTGCTGCCTGCCATAATACAGCCGACAACGGAGTTCTCCTCTGTAAAGCCCGTACCCTCGGAATAAAACAGCTGCACCCGTATATCCTGCGCCGCAGGCTCTGACAGCTTTATTTCGGCAGAGGATACAGCTGTGTTTACACCGCTGAACACGATCTGCGGGTCATCGCTTGTGGCTATGAAAGTGCCGTCGGGGTAAAGATCGTATGAATATATAGCTGCCGAGTAATTTTCAATAGTAAACAGCAGCTGACTGTCGCCTGTGGTGTACTTGTTCACAAGAAATACAGCGGCATTTATTATTACCGACAGCACCACAGACGCTGCCAGAAGATATAATATCAGACCCTTTTTCTTTTGTTCACTGTTATTCATCTGATGATAGTTTCCTTTATAATCAGTATTTTATCTTGCCCTCTGCGACCTTTTTAAGGTGCTGACCGTATGTGGACTTGCCGTATCTTTCGGCGGACTCCATAAGCTTTTCCTTGGATATCCAGCCGTTCTTGTAGGCAATTTCCTCCACTGCGGATATCTTCACGCCCTGACGCTTTTCCACCATCTGAACGAACTGACCCGCTTCGATAAGGCTGTCCATAGTGCCTGTGTCCAGCCAGGCAAAGCCTCTGCCGAGGAGCTTCACATCAAGGTCGCCCTTTTCAAGAAATACACGGTTCAGGTCTGTTATCTCAAGCTCTCCTCTTGCGGAGGGCTTCATCTGCTTTGCTATCTCCACAACTCTGTTGTCATAGAAATAAAGACCCGTTATGGCATAATTCGACTTAGGCTCCTTGGGCTTTTCCTCAACGGAAATGACCTTGCCGCTGTCGTCAAATTCCACAACGCCGAAACGCTCGGGGTCTTCCACATAGTATCCGAAAACGCTTGCTCTGCGGTTCTTTTCCGCATTTTCCACAGCCTCACGGAGAATTTTCCCGAAGCCGTTGCCGTAGAAAATGTTGTCGCCCAGCACCATTGCGCAGCAGTCGTCACCGATAAATTCCTCACCGAGGATAAACGCCTGAGCAAGTCCGTCGGGGGAGGGCTGCACCTTGTAGCTGAGCTTGATTCCGAAGTTGGAACCGTCACCCAGGAGCTTCTCAAAGTTGGGAAGATCCTGAGGTGTGGATATTATAAGTATATCCCTTATTCCCGCCAGCATAAGGGTGGACAGGGGGTAATATATCATCGGCTTGTCATATATGGGAAGAAGCTGCTTTGAGGTTATCATTGTAAGGGGATAAAGGCGTGTGCCTGAGCCGCCTGCGAGAATTATTCCTTTCATATCTGTAGTCCTTTCTTAACAAAAAATGAGCTGCCCTGCGGCAGACATAAAATTCTGCTTTAAAAACCTGTTTTTTACGAGAAGCGCTGCCCTTGACAGCTTTGAATGGGAGGGGATATCGGTGTAGGAGCATATGACAGCGCTGCTTTCGGGTGAAAGAATATCCTTATAGAAGCCGTAAAAGCTTCTTGCCTGACTGTATGTGGCATCAATGCGTTCTTTCGCCCTGCCGCTTTTGGCGATAAAGCCCGCAATGCCTTTCAGACTGCGGTTATTTACGGCACCCAGCTGATTGTTCCCGTGCTGGCGGTACTTTATAAGTGGTTCCTCCGCAAATCCGATATGACCGAAAGCGGCTGCCGCAAGGGCGATCCACCAGTCGTGCATAAGCATCTTATCCGCAGGAGCATTCCTGACAAGGCTCATAAGAGCCCTGTTTATCATAACCGTGCAGCCTGTCACATTGTTCTGACATAAAAGTCTGTTAAGACTGTTATATCGGGGCTTTAATCCCTGAAAGCGGGTGAAAGAGGGGGCGGTTACGGAGAGCCTGCTGTCCGTTACCGAAAGCTCCGTGTGAACAAGCAGGGGCGTGCTGCCGTATGACCCTTCAAGCTCCTTCATCTTTCGGAGAGTGAGCTTTATCTTGTCGGGGAGCCACACATCGTCCTGATCGCAGAACATCGCATAATCTGCGTCAGTCCTGCCGAGCATTCCCATAAAATTTGCGCAGGCAGAGCCTGAGGGGGAATCATTTCGGCTGACGATTATCCTTTCGGGGTGTTCCTCGGCGTAATTAACGGCGATGTCATAGGATCTGTCAGAGGAACAGTCATCATTTATAAAAAGCTGCCAGTCCTGCTCCGACTGAGCCAGAATTGAATCTATCTGTTCGGACAGATATTTTTCACCGTTATATACAGCCATAAGAATAGCTATCATTAATAAAATATCTCCTACATATTAACAGAAAAACATAGTGCAAGAATATAAAAACACATTATATTATAGCATATAGCGCCGATAATGTCAACTGTTTTGCAGGCAAGATTATTTATGTTTACTATTTTGTCCGGAGGTTAAAAAAAATAATATTGCAGTCTGTCCAAAAAAGAGGTATAATTGTTTTATACTAATCTTTAATCAGGCGGCAGATAGAACGCTGCCAATCTGGGAAAGCGACCGCAGGCGGGCTTGTCGCCCGGCAAGGAAGTGTTGCTTTATAAAGCAACCTGACGACGAGTGGCTGCGTTATAGCTGTCGAATTTGTCTATAGGTTGGTTAAAGAGTAGTATTATAGAACATATTTTTAAGGAGTGGCAGCGCTATGGATATAACAATAAAAGAAAATCCCTGCTTTAACAGGGAAAGGCACGGTCGGGGTGCAGACAGGATATTCGGACTTCTTTACGCTCCCGCAGAATATGAGGGAAAGCTGCCCGCAGTGATACTGAGCCACGGCTACAATTCATCTCACCGTGAGCTTCTTGATATGGCGCAGTGCCTTGCTGAGAACGGCTTTGCGTCATACTGCTATGATTTCTGCGGCGGTTCTGCAATCTCCGAAAGCAGCGGCAGCTCTCTTGATATGAGCATCGAAACGGAAATATCCGACCTTAAAGCGGTCATAAAAACGATATCGGAAATGAGCTTTATCGACACCGACAGGATATATCTCTACGGCGAAAGTCAGGGGGGCTTTGTCTCAGCCCTGACCGCTCCGCAGCTTCCCGACAGCATTGCGGGGGAGGTGCTTTTGTACCCCGCATTCTGCATACCCGACAACTGGGGACGAGTCACTCCGGAAGAGATGTCGGAACCGATGAATTTTATGGGAATGAAGCTGTCGGAGAAATTTCTTGAGGGGCTGCCACGATATGATGTTTTTGAAGCTGCGGGAGGATATCACGGTCCCGTGCTCATTCATCACGGCGACAGTGACGGGGTGGTCGATCTGTCCTATGCCGAAAGACTGCATAGAGCTGTTCCCCAAAGCAGTCTGTTTGTATATCACGGCGAGGGTCACGGCTTTGCGCCTGCCGCCAGAAAGCTGATGTGCGAAAGAACGGCGGAGTTTTTATCCGAGCTTGCTTTTGAAAAAAGAACGCCTTAAATAAACTATTCCCGTGATGTCCGCAAGGAGCCAGCCAATGGGAATGGCGAGCCATATCCCCATAACGCCTATCTGCGGCAGGGGGGCAGTCACATATGCAAGGAGCACTCTTGTGCCCAGAGATATGACCGTGAGCACCAGCGACATTTCGGGCTTTTCGACCCCACGGTAAAAGCCGTAGAGCAGGAAAAGCACGCCTATGCCGATGTAAAAGCTGCCCTCCGTGCGGAGATATACCGTGCCTATGCGGATTATTTCGGTCTCATCAGCCGATATGAATATCTGCATCATAAGTGGTGCAAGGGCGAATATCACCGCCGACACCAAAAGACAGAATGTGCCCGAGACGATGACAGCTTTTTTTATGCCCTCCTTCACTCTTTCGGTCTTGCCGCAGCCGTGGTTTTGTGAGATGAACAGTGAAAAGGCATTTCCAAATTCCTGAGCGGGCATATATGCAAAGGAATCTATCTTTACAGCTGCCGCAAATGCCGCTATAACAGCGGTGCCGAAGCTGTTGACAAGCCCCTGTATCATAAGTATGCCGAAGTTCATAACAGACTGCTGGACACAGGCTGCGGACGAGTGGCGCATTACTCCGAGAATGCTTTTTCGGGAAATGCGCAGCTCGTCCTTTTGGGGCTTAAGAGATGGTTCTTTCAGCCAAACATATGCCCCGAGACCTATTCCCGAAAAGCCCTGGGCAATTACCGTTGCAAGGGCTGCCCCGCCGATGCCGAGGCTGAATGTCACAACGAAAAGTATATCGAGGATAATGTTCATCACCGCCGCTATGCCGAGGAAATAAAGGGGCACGGCGGAATTTCCCGTTGCTCTGAGGAGAAAGGCGAAATAGTTATAGAGGAATGTGAAAAAAAGTCCCCCGAAAATTATCCGAACGTATTCCCGCATAAGCCCGTATATGTCATCGGGGACGTTCAGAATATGCAGTATCGGGTCGGTGAGCAGGAATACGAGCAGGTTCATTATCACGGTGACAGCGCCTATAAATACGAAAGATACGGCAATGCTGTTTCTTAGCTCTTTCATATCCTTTCGCCCGAACCAAACGGAAAAAACCGTTCCGCTGCCCATACAAAGCCCCGTTATGACCGAAGTGAGAAAGGTCATAAGAGAGTATGCCGAACCTGCCGCCGCAAGTGCTCCCGAGCCTAATGCTCTGCCGACTATGAACGAATCGGCGATATTGTAAAACTGCTGCAGCAGATTGCCCATTATCATAGGCAGCGCAAACAGCAGCATCGTTTTTGTTACATTTCCTTGTGTCAGGTCTTTGGACATAGCTTTGGTGTTCCTTTATCAAGCACGTTTTTACATTAACTTTGACTTAATATCCTTTACTTGCGGGTCAGATATAAGTTTGTTTGTTAATGTAATCATTATGCCGTTTAGATATTTATTATATGAGAAGTATTTTTTTATGATCTCATTACGGTACAAGATAGGCTTCCTCTATTTCAAAATCAAAGCTGAATATTACAGCAACCAAATAATCAAAAGGACACTTCTCATAATCACGAATAACACTTAACTGTTTCTTTTTGTTTTTCGGATTTACCCAGCGACATTTTATTTGGTAACGTAATCCTGTGTTTACGTCTGATGCATCAAAGCCTGCTGCGCTGTTGTTTTGAAACTCAAGCCCCAGTTTATTACTTACGAGCCATTCGGCGTAGTCTCCTACGGGACTGTTGTATGTCCTGACAATTCCGCTTTTATATAGCGAATCTAATATTTCGGCATAAGCTTTTAGCTTCTCTTTTATTTCTTTTTCATTCATTTGATTGTCCTGTTTTGGCCATAAGCACCACACACTCAACGTGCTCATCGTTGTCCAAACAAATATCCATATTCTCCTCGATAATCGGGAGCTTGAATTTGATAGATTTTATCCACTGACCGTT
>CAKSPU010000021.1 GCA_934486875.1 uncultured Oscillospiraceae bacterium | reverse complement strand
GGCAAGGATTTTTAACGCAGTCTGCGGCAAAATTTGCCGAAAAGACGTGCGCATATGCTTGTGAAGACAGGTTCTAATGATATTTTTATATTTTAAGGAGATGACAGTATGAAAGGTTTAGGTGTTGCCGTTCTTACAATGCTGGCTGCCGCTGCAGGTGCTGCTGCCGCAGTTTATGCTGTGAAGAAGCGTGAGGAGCTGGAGCAGTATGACTACAGCTTCGATGATGACGATGAGATCTACTTCGGCGATGACGATGATGAATGCTGCGACTGCTGCGGCTGCTCCGACAAGGACGATTCCGACAGCAAGAGCGATGTTGAGGAGCTTGAGGCTCTCGACGGTGCAGATGATGCTGATGTAGAAGCTGCTTCCGATAAGTCTGACAAGGACGAAAAGGACGAAGAAGCTGATTTCTGAGTTTTAATATGCAAAAGTTTCGGCGGAGAACTCTTTCTGAGCTCTCCGCCGTTTTTTTACTTTATTATATTATCTGTAATAAATCTTAGCAAGCTTTTTGAGCTTCTTTGCAAGCTCGGGGGTGCATTCGCCGCCCTTTAAGCGCCAAGCCCAGTTGCCGCCGCCGATAGTTGAGGGAATATTCATTCTTGCACGGTTGTCAAGGCAGAGCAGATCCTGCATCTGGATAACGCAGCCGTCGGAAACGCTTGCGTATGCGGCTCTTATAAGCGCCCACACAATGTCGCTGTCCGAAGCGCCCTTTGAAAGACCCAGGTATTTTCTCACACGCTTTCTGCCATTTTTATCCATTCCCATATACCAGCCGAGAGCGGTCTCGTTGTCGTGGGTGCCGATATATACAACGCTGTTTTTAACGTAGTTGTGGGGGAGATAATCGCTGTTGTCGCCGCCGAAGCCAAATTCCAGTATTTTCATTCCCGGATATCCCGCCTCACTGAGCATCGCCTTTACATCATCGGTGAGGAAGCCCAGATCCTCTGCCACCAGAGGAACATCGCCGAGAGCCGCTTTTATTGCTCTGAAAAGCTTCATTGAGGGACCCTTGAGCCATTCGCCGTGCTCCGCAGTATCGTCCTCCGCAGGGATAGCGTAAAAGCTCTCAAAGCCTCTGAAATGGTCGATACGGGTGAGGTCAAACAGCTTTGCGCTGTACTTTACACGGGATATCCACCACTTGTAGCCGTCCTTGTCCATATAGTCCCAGTCATAAAGGGGATTGCCCCAGAGCTGACCTGTGGGAGAGAAATCATCGGGGGGACAGCCTGCCACCTTGACGGGTCTCCTGTCGCTGTCCAGCATAAACATTTCGGGTGCAGCCCAGATGTCGCTGCTGTCCATAGAAACATAGATAGGCATATCTCCGAAAATTCTGATGCCCTTCTTGTTTGCATATTTTTTCAGAGCCTTGTACTGCTTTATGAATTTGTACTGCATAAATTTCCAGACTTCGATATCTTCGGTGTGAGCAGCTGAATATTCATCAAGAGCCGCCTTGTCCCTGAGGCGGTATTTGTCGTCCCACAGCGTCCACATTTTCTGCTTGAAAGCATATTTTAGGGACATAAACAGCGCATAATCATCGAGCCACTTTGCATTTTTGCGGCAAAATTCCCTGTAATCAGCAGTCTGTGCAGCATCTGCCTTTGACCTGAATGCGGCATATGCCTTTGCCAGGATAAGGCGCTTGAATGAGAAAAGCTGACCGAAATCGGAGAAGCTCTCTTTTTTTCTGAGAAGCTCCATATCCTTGTCATCGGGAGAGATTAGCCCCTCGTCTATGAGCATATCAAGGTCGATGAGCAGGGGATTGCCCGCAAAAGCACTGTAGCTCTGATAGGGGGAATCACCGAAGCCCGTAGGTCCCACAGGCAGTATCTGCCAGTAGGTCTGACCCGCTTTCTTTAAAAAATCCACAAATTTGTAAGCCTCTCTGCCCAGTGTGCCCGTTCCGCAGGGGGAGGGGAGACTTGTGATGTGCATAAGCACGCCGCAGCTTCTCATAAACTAAAAAGCCCCTTTCCGAAGATGATTTATTTACATTATACATTATTTCCCTTTTTATTGCAATATCCACGGGGAGAAAAATAAAATTTAATGCAATTTTGGACAAAATCCCTCCGCATTATTTGTAAACGATTAACAAATATATTCCTTGTTATCATAAACAAAATTTCCGACGGCTGCAAAAAAACTCTTGACAATTATCACCAAAACTGTTATAATGACCTTAAACAATATTTGTGAAAAATATATCGCTGTCATATGCGGCGGGATATTTTCACAGCCGTATGAAAACGATTTACATTCATATAAGATACGGCGGAAAATCAACATTCGGAGGTGCTGCAAGATGTCGGAAAATGCGTCTGTTGCAACAGTCAGAAATCCTGACGACATCGGAAAGGTCAAGAAAAAAACCATACCAAAGACCCCTGCGGAAAAAACGGCGGATATCCTGCTGTGGGGCATAAGAGCCCTGCTCATAATGGAGATCGTGCTGCTCTTCTTCCCCTCGTTCAACCCCGCAAGGATTTGTGAAAAGATCAACAAGAATATGTCCCTTTTCACCTGCGGAATCGCTTATGATACGCTGGTATCAAATCTGGGACGTGCCTTTACAAAGGGCTGGGTGGAGCAGTCCACATTCAAGCTCCTTTTCCATTCCGGCACACTTTCCATCGTTGCGGCTGTTTTCTATGCAGTAGGCGGCTGTATGTCCCTCGGAAGCAATAAGATGAAAAAACTCGCTGTTGCTGTTACGGGCGGCGGTACGCTCCTTATGCTGGGCTGCCTTTTCGGAATAAACAAGGCTCACAGCCAGGTTCTCCTCACCGAGCGCCCCGAAAAGATACTTCCCTATGATACTATCCCTTATTTCAGCCTTTTTATGGTGATAACCATTGTGCTTCTGGCACTTTGCCTTGCAGTGTTCTTCCTGCTGCCCTCCTTTGCAAAGGCAGGCAAGATGTTTATGGAGGATAAGTACAAGCTCTTCCTTATGATGCTCCCTATCCTCGTTCTTGCGTTCCTTTTCTCCTACCTGCCCCTCTTCGGCTGGAGATATGCATTCTATGATTACAAGGCAGGCGATACCCTTTCACCCGATAAATTCGTGGGCTTCAAGTGGTTCACTCAGCTTTTCCAGAATGCAGCCACCAAAAAGGATATGCTCCGTGTTATCAAGAACACTCTTGCAATGAGCGGTCTCGGAATCCTCACAAGTATCGTTCCTATGATATTTGCGATCTTCCTTTCGGAGATAAAGAACAACACCTTCAGAAGATTTGTCCAGACCTTCACAACTATCCCCAACTTCATCAGCTGGGTGCTTGTTTACGCTATCGCCCTTGCGATATTCTCCACTGACGGCTTTATCAACACATTCCTTAAGAGCATCGGCAATCCCGTTACCACAAACTACCTTATGGACAGCTCACATATGTGGCTGAAAATGCTTGCGTGGGGTATGTGGAAGGGACTCGGCTGGAGTGCTATCATCTACATAGCCGCTATCTCGGGTATCGACCAGTCTCTCTTCGAGGCTGCCACCGTTGACGGCGCAGGACGCTTCCAGAAAATGTGGTATGTAACGGTTCCCTCCCTTATCCCCACATATATGGTGCTCCTCCTTATGTCCATCGCAAATATCCTCACAAACGGTATGGATCAGTACCTTGTATTCTCCAATGCAAAGAACGCAGCAAGCATCGAGGTGCTTGACCTTTACGTTTATAACCTTGGTATCGGAAGCGGACTTATCCCTCTGTCCACGGTTATCGGTATGGTAAAATCGCTCATAAGCGTAATTCTCCTCTTCTCCGCAAACGGCATCTCCAAGGCTGTCCGTGGCGAGAGCATCGTATAAGAAAGGAGTGTCGTTATGTCTATTGAAGAGATAAAGGCTAAAAAAGCGGAAGAAAAGCGCTTCAGGCAGCACACCACCCACATAAAGCTCAGCTGGCAGGATCTTGTTTTCAATATCCTGAACTACCTGTTCTTCGGACTGTTCACACTCAGCTGTATCTTCCCCTTCTACTACATATTCATCAACACAATCTCCTCCAGTGACCTTGTTGTAAAGGGCGCTATCACATTCCTGCCAAAGAACCTCACTATCCAGAACTACATCGCAATGGGCAATGTAAATGACCTGTGGAACTCTTTCGGCATCACACTTCTGAGAACCGTTCTCGGTACTGCCCTTATGGTTTTCGCATCGGGACTTGCAGGCTATCTGATGACCAAGCAGGAGATGTGGCACAGAAAATTCTGGTACCGCTTCCTCGTTGTAACGATGTACTTCAACGCAGGACTTATCCCCACCTACTTAAACTTCGCAATGCTGGGCCTTACAAATACCTTCTGGGTATATATCATTCCTGCGATCGTATCCCCCTATAACATTATTCTTGTTAAGACCTATGTTGAGTCCATTCCTCACGAGATCGAGGAAAGTGCCTTTATGGACGGCGCAGGCTACTGGACGATATTCCACAAGATCATCTGGCCTCTCAGCAAGCCTATTCTTGCGACCATTACCATTTTCGGCGCTGTAGGACATTGGAACTCCTTCCAGGATTCACTTATTTACAACGCAAACTCACCCTCGCTCTACACTCTCCAGCACAGACTTTACGTTTATCTGAACTCATCTTCAAACCTGAGCGCTCTTATGAACGGTGCCTCCGCAGGAGACAGTACAGCTGTTGCGGGAATGCTCAATACCAAGGTTATCCAGTACACCATTTCAATGGTTACAATAATCCCAATTCTTCTTGTATATCCCTTTATGCAGAGATACTTTGAAAAGGGAATTATGCTTGGTGCGGTAAAGGGCTGATCACAAAAAATAATAGGGTACGGGGGAGATCCCGTACCCTATAGCTTTAAGGAGAAAAAAGCGTGAAATTTTTCAGTATCGACAGTCCCCTCTACAGATTTATGCAGCGCCTCACAGACGTTATCGTTCTGAATATCCTGTGGCTCGTGTTCAGCCTGCCGATAGTCACGATCGGGTGCAGCACGGCGGCAGCATTTTCAGTGACGATGAAGTTCCTTGACGAGTCCGAGGGACACATCCTGAGCGACTTCTTATCGGCGTTCAAGGCAAACTGGAAGCAGGGACTTCCCCTCGGACTTATCTCCATAGTTGCGGCAGCAGCTGTGTATCTTGATTTCAAAATAGCGGGAGCAGTTGAAAACAGCCTGCCGTTTCTTATCGTGGGCTTTCTTACAGCATTTTTCCTGTCATTCTCACTGCTCTATGTGTTCCCCCTCATCGTCCGCTATGAAAACACCATCACAAACTGCCTGAAAAACTCTTTCCGACTTGCAATGAAGCACACAGGCAGAACTTTCCTGCTCATAATCATTCTCGCATTTGAGCTTGCGGTGATTTTCTGGAATACAGTTACACTTTTTATCGGACTCCTTATCGGTCCTGCCTGCATCATCTATACTATCAGCGGCACGGCAATGCACATTTTCAAGGAAACCGAAAAAGATCCATCATCGGTGTCAAATCCCGAAAAGCTCCACGAGCACGAGGGACAGTAAAAATCAGCGGTCGGATATCCGACCGCTGATTTGCATTTACCACCATATTCCGAAGTAGCTTACTCTCGGAACTGAGTTTTCGGAGACTATCTTTACTACAGTGGTCTCTGCCTGCGCTCTTTGCATAATGTCAGGGTGATAATGAATGCTGTAACATATCACATATGTTCCCTCATAAGCCTGAATTGTTTCAAAGCAGCTGCCTGCAAGAGTGATATCACCGCCCCTGTCAGAACTTATTGCCTTGAGCCTGCCGTTTTCGTCAATAAACGGTGCAGTAAGCTCCTTTGCATAATCATATGTGAATGCATCGGTGAAGCTGTCTGTAAATTCATCTGCGGTGTGCGATGCCGCATATTCCTCGGAAAGCTGATGTGAGACCGAAAAATCATTCTGCATATATCTGAGGGCTTTTTCAAAGACCTCTCTTTTCTGCGGTGTGAGCCCGTCAAGACCTTGGCTTTCAGATGAATTTATTATCATACAGGACTTAGTATATTCCCAGTTGTTTAAGTCCTCATCGGGATCAATGCTATAGTAAAATCTCAGCTCGTATAAGCCATATAAGCCCTTTTGCCTGTCGAGCAGCAGGTCATCGGGAGAAAACTCAAAGCAGTATTCTCCTTTGGGCGGTACGGTCTCATTAATAGAAATAAATGAATTGCCTGTCTCTCCCCAGGAGATAAAATTGCCGTCAGACGAATATACACTGAAATCGTGGAGATAGATCTCAGTATCGGTGGGATTGCAGAAATATGCGGCGGCAGTGCTGCTGTCGGGGGATATTTTATCGTGTGAATTGTCGGTATAGTAAAATGCGCTGCCGTTATTGTCATAAAGAGAAATATAGGGAGTGGAGATGATATAAGGTTTTTCGGGAGAACAGCTGTAGTATTCCCCGTATGTTTCAAGCTGATTGTATGTGCAGGATATGTTTTGCGTCATAACTGTTGTGGCAGCATCGCTTGGGGAAAAGTCCCTTACATAGAAATTTGCGCTTTTTAATTTGCTGTCACTCATTCTGTCAAGATAATTGCCTGAAATATAAGACGTATTTCCGTCTATATCAATGAAATTCATATATTTAAAATCGGTAAAGCTTTTGAGCCATTCAAAATCAAAAGCAGTATTGTTCTCGGCAGTAGTCATATCATAAAACTCAATGCCGTTGACACCCGTGATCTCAGAAAGAAATTCGGGACAGTTGTTTTTGCAGTTATATACCTTGATAGCTTGAAGTCCCGCTTTTTTCAGCACCTCGATCCCTGCCTTATCATTGTCAGTGATTTCTTTGCAGGTATCCGCATCGACCGTAATGTACGGATTATTTTCTGAGGTTAGATATTCATTGCCGAATACGGTGACAGCTTCGGGCAGGGGAATATTTTCTTCAGCGGTTTCGGGTGCCTCGGCTTCTGAGCTTTCTTCGGCTGCCGCAGTTTTATTATCTGTATCCGAAAAAACTATGGGAGCTGTTGATCCCGATATTTCCGAAGTAACAGCCGGGGACTGTGCATCAGACTGACACCCGCTGAGAAAACACCCGAATATTGCGGCTGTAAAGAAAATTACGCTTTTATTTCGTGAAAATTTTTTCATAATGCAACTCCTTTTTATACTAATAACCAATTGTTCTATAGATAAAGCCGACAGATGAAATAAGCCCAGTCTAGGAAAGCGACCGCAGGCGGGCTTGCCGCCCTCCAAGGGAGCTTGACGCAGAATGGGCTTATTTCAGCCGAGGATTTGTCTATAGGTTAATTGGTTATTAGTATTATAACCGTGCTCAGAAAAAGCTCAGCTGCTCCGTTTCATGATCCCGTCTTGAAGCATAAATGATGTCCTGCATTTTGTAGAGTATCCCGAAGCGGTCACATTCACGGGTAAAGCACCGCCAGAGATTTTCCACATTGGGCGAAACGCACTCATATGAATTGCCGAAAGCTTCAATATATTTTCGTGAAATCCCCTCCTCGGGGAAGCATTCATCAAGCTTCTGAAGAAAATAATCCCGCTGACCGCCCCTGAGAGTAACGCCGAATGCGGGATATATAAATCTCACTCCCGCCTCTGCACCCATTCGGACTATTTTTGTGACATTTTCCTCATTGTCCTCGATAAACGGCAGCACGGGCATCAGTGTTATCCCCGTGAATATCCCTGCGGCGGACAGCTCCGCAAGGGCTTCAAATCGCTCCGACGAGGGAGATACATTGGGCTCGATAATGCGGCTGAGACTGTCCTCCGCAGCGGTCACGGTCAGCTTGCACATCATAGGGGAGTGCTCCTTTATTGCAAGAAATATGTCCTTGTCACGGGTCATAAGGCTGCTTTTTGAAAGAATTACGCAGCCGAAGCCGTAATCATTTATAAGCTCCAGAGCGTGGCGGGTGAGGTGCGCCTTTATTTCAAAGGGGTTATATGGGTCGCTCATAGCGCCTGTGCCGATAACGCCTGTGTGTGCCTTGTGGCGAAGCTCACGGCGGAGCAGCTCAAGGGAATCCGCCTTGCAGCATACCTTTTCAAAATCTTCTATCCCATAGCAGTCGCTTCGGCTGTCACAGTAAATGCAGCCGTGACAGCAGCCACGGTACAGATTCATATTGTAGTCAGTCCCGAACCAGCCTGAGCTTTTGTTTTTGTGGAGTATCGACTTTGCCGCAACGCTTTCCATATCCTCGCCCCATTCGTATATATACTATAATTATATCAAATCAGGCAAGCCCACGTCAATCCGCAGGGGAATTTTGCTCCGAAAATATTTAACAAATTTTACTCTGATTTTTTGTTGACAAATACTTTTAAATAGGCTAATCTATCATAGTATTAATTCAGAATCCATAGTATCAATTCAGAATCGAGGAATTTAAATGCGAGAGCTTACTTCGGGAAAACCCGCAGGAATGATATTTGCCTTTGCTCTGCCCATAGCCCTTGGAAGCCTTTTCCAGCAGCTTTACAGTATGATAGATACGGTAATCGTGGGCAGAACTATCGGAGTTGATGCCATAGCCGCACTCGGCTCCACAAGCTACATTTCCAACCTGATAATCGGCTTTATGTCAGGACTTACAAACGGATTTGCCATAATCACCGCACGCCACTTCGGAGCGGGAGACCACGTGAAAATGCGCCGCTCGGTGGCGGGAACCATAATACTCGGGCTTGCCGTTTCGGCAGTGTTCACGGTGATAAGTATGGTGTTCCTCCGACCCTTTCTGCGGATACTGAACACCCCTGCTGAGATATTTGACACCGCTTACAGCTACATTTCCGTCATACTAATTTTTATGACCACAGCGATGCTTTACAATATGTCCGCAGGCGTTCTCCGAGCTGTGGGAGACAGCGTTACGCCCCTTGTTTTCCTTATAATCTCATCATTCATAAACATAGGTCTCGATATACTTTTCATCGCAAAGCTCGGCTTCGGTGTCAAGGGTGCGGCATATGCCACGGTCATTTCACAGAGCTTTTCATTCATAATGTGCTGCATATATATCTGCATAAGATTTCCCTATCTTATCCCCAAAAGGGAAGAGTTCCGTGTGACCTTGAATGAGCTCGGTGAGCTTATGGCAATGGGACTTTCCCTTGCGCTGATGTTCTCTATCGTGGAGATAGGCTCACTCATTCTCCAGAGAGCCATAAACAATTTCGGCACAGCCACCATTGCAGCTCACACCGCCGCAAGAAAGATATCCAGCATTCTTATGCTGCCCTACAGTGCATTCGGCTCAGCCTGTGCCACATATTGCAGTCAGAATCTTGGTGCGGGCAGACCCGAAAGAGTGGGAAAGGGCATCAAGAGCGCCGTATTTATGTGCTGGGTGTGGTCGGCAATGGCTGTTGTCGTGGGATATCTTTTCTCCCCCGCAATAGTGAGCTGGATAGCAGGCACGGACGAGACCTTCATCGTTGACCTTGCATCAAAATATATGCGTGTGAACACACCGTTTTACTTTATCCTTGCGGTGCTCATCGTAATGCGAAGCTCACTTCAGGGGCTCGGACGAAAGAGCATTCCCGTTGCCAGCAGCATTATCGAAATGATAGGCAAAGCTGTTGTGGCTTTTGCCGCCGCACCCGTTCTCGGCTATTTCGGCGTAATGATATCCGAGCCTATTGTGTGGTTCTTTATGACAGTGCTCCTTGTGTGGGGCTATGCAAGGGACAGAGAGCTTGTCAAGGCTACCTTTGTTTCAGAGAAATAATAAAAAAACTCCGTATCTATGCTGCCATAAATACGGAGTTTTTTTGCATATAAGCTTTGATTATTCCTCTTCGTCGCTCTCAGGCATATCCCAGTTGTGATATACGTTCTGAACGTCATCGTTTTCCTCAAGGTTCTCAAGAAGAAGATTCATCTTTCTGATAGCCTCTTCATCGGTGAGAGTTGTGTATGTGGAGGGTATCTGCATAGCCTCAGCGGAGATAACGTTGTAGCCCTTTGCGGTGAGAGCCTCTCTTACTGTGCCCACATCGGAGGGCTCGGTCTCGATCTCAATCTCGTCCTCGTCCATTGTGAAGTCGGAAGCGCCGCAGTCAAAGATGTCCTCCATTACCTTGTCCTCGTCAAGACCTGTGTTCTCAACAATAACAATGCCTTTTTCGCTGAACATAAAGGATACGCAGCCTGTTGTTCCGAGATTGCCGCCGAACTTGTCGAAGTAGTGACGGATATCGCCTGCTGTACGGTTCTTGTTGTCGGTAAGTGTCTCAACAATTACTGCAACGCCGCAGGGACCGTAGCCCTCGTAAACGTTAGCCTCGTAGTTGGTCTTGTCGCCGTCGCCCATTGCTTTCTTGATAATTCTGTCGATGTTGTCGTTGGGGACGTTGTTGGACTTAGCCTTTGCGATAAGGTCTCTGAGCTTGGAGTTGTTGTTGGGGTCTCCGCCGCCCTCCTTGACGCAAACGGCGATCTCTCTGCCGATCTTTGTGAATACCTTAGCCTTAGCGCCGTCGGTAGCTTCCTTTTTTCTCTTGATGTTGTTCCATTTAGAATGACCTGACATAAAAAATTCTCCTTAATATAAATTTATTATTATTCTGTCGTATCTTAAAATCTGTCAATAAAAAGCTTGTATGGCTTGTGACCGCAGATTATGGGGTCGCCGTGTCCGCAGAGGATACGGTCGGGGGATATGGTTATTATCCGCTCCATAGCATCCCTTGCCTTTGCGGGACTCTCGCAGGTCGGCGGGAACATAGGCAGGGGAGTGTTGACTATCGCATCACCCGCATAAAGGTCATATCCCACGGAGCTTTTGCAGAAAATGCCTACAGAGCCCTTTGTGTGACCCTCGAGGTTCATAATAACGCCGTTGATTCCGTATGGATTAAGGTCCATACCCTCTTCCGCAAAAATTGCGGGTTCAAAGCGGTTCATACGGATATGAGCGTTTATTTCAAGCTGTTTTTTCATAAGCACGCCCAAGGGATTTGTTATGTAATATGGTCTTGCTCCGTTGTCCCTTGCAAGCCGCATATCATAGGGGCTTATCATAACAGGGGCGTTGTACAGCTTTGAAAAATATGCCGCATTCTGAACGCAGTCGGCGTGACCGTGGGTGAGGATTATAAGGGTGATGTTATAATTCAAGAGCCACGTTTCGATGTGGTCACGGTATTCCTCCCTGCCCGTGTCAACAAGAACATCGCCCTTGCTTCCTCGGATAACATAGCAGTTGGTCATACCGCATTCTATCATATTGATATTTTCAAGCATCAGCACTTCGGTTCCACCTCCGTGTTTTCCCAGATGTATTCAAAAAGCTCCCTTATCCTGTCCGCCTGCCCCAGCAGATGAAGGTATCCGAAAAGGGTCTCGAGAGATGTAGCCCTGTGATATTCCGCAGGGTCGGAGCTTTTCGGAATGCTGCCCGAGCCGCAGGAGGCGTTCCTGCCCCGCTTCATTACAGCGGCTTCGTCCTCTGTGAGCATAGGCTCAATGAGCATCGCCGCTCTGGACTGATAATTCGCCCTTACACGCTCCACCGAAGCGGGGTGGAGCTTTTTCACGGGCATATTCGCCGCAAGCACAAGCTTTTCCCTTACAAGCTGGCTGTAAACGGCATCGCCCAGAAAGGCAAGGGTCAGGGGGCTGTATTGATTAACTTCACGTTTTTCTATATAAAGGACCGTCCTTTCGTCAAACGTTATATATCAGAATACAAAGTCAAATTCAAAGCCGAAGATGTTTACGGTGTCGCCCTCTTCAATGCCCATTTCTTCAAGCTTGTCAATGATGCCCGAGTTTCTGAGAACTCTCTGGAAATACTGGAGAGAAGCGTAATCGTCCATATCAACGGTGCGCATAATGTGCTCCAGCCAGGGCGCTGTAACGTAGAATACAGCATCGTCCCCACGGGTTATCTCAAAGCGTTCGCCGTTTCCTGCCTGCTCATCAAGCTCTGCGGGAGCGGGAGGCTCGACCTCGTATTCCTTTATGGGAGGAAGCTTTTCAAGCTCTCTGTAAGCTGCGTCGATAAGCTCCTTTGTGCCCTGAGTGGTGGCAGCGGATATCTCAAAAACGGGGAGACCCTGCTTTTCGGCAAATTCCCTGAAATCGGCGATCTGTTCGGGTGTCGCCATATCACACTTGTTTGCGGCGATTATCTGAGGACGCTTTGCAAGGTCCTCGGAGAAGTTTTTCAGCTCACGGTTTATTATCTCAAAATCGTCCTTGGGGTCACGTCCCTCGCTGCCCGATACATCAACAACGTGAATGATAAGGCGGCATCTGTCAACGTGACGGAGGAACTCGTGACCGAGACCAACGCCCTCGGAAGCACCCTCGATAAGACCGGGGATATCCGCCATAACAAAGGAATGCCCCTCGCTTATCTTAACAACGCCCAGAACGGGGGTAAGGGTGGTGAAGTGGTAATTGGCTATCTTTGGCTTTGCGGCGGAGACCACGGAAATAAGGGTGGATTTTCCCACATTGGGAAATCCCACAAGACCCACGTCCGCAAGGAGCTTCAGCTCGAGGCTCACTTCAAAAGCCTCGCCCATAAAGCCGGGCTTTGAGAATTTCGGTATCTGACGGGTGGGGGTGGCAAAGCGTGCGTTGCCCTTTCCGCCCTTTCCGCCCCTTGCAAGCACCTTAGGCTCGTCCGAGGACATATCCGCCATAACTCTGCCCGTGGCAGCGTCACGGACAACGGTTCCTCTGGGGACTTTTATGATAAGGTCGGGAGCATTTCTGCCCGTGCAGTTCTTTGCGGAGCCGTTCTGACCTCTTTCAGCGACGAATTTTCTCTTGTATCTGAAATCAATGAGGGTGGAAAGGCTGTCGTCAACGGCAAAAACAATGTCGCCGCCCTTGCCGCCGTCGCCGCCGTCGGGACCGCCTGCCGCTACATACTTTTCACGGTGAAAGGAAACAGCGCCGTCACCGCCGTCTCCCGCCTTTATTTTAATGACCGCTTTATCTACGAACATAGAATGATCCTTTCTGTTTTCTGTCGGTAACAATAATTAATATATATTATACCACTTTTTATATGGCTTTGTCAATAAAAAATTACTTTCCCGTTTTAGCGGTTCTGCTGAATATTTTTTTGCAATATTATGCACGGATTTATACATAGAATATGAAAGTAAAAATATATAAATTGTTACTTGCATTATTGTCGGAAATGTATTATAATGTAATGTGTAACCGTGCTTAGTCAGCGCTTTTCGGAGCGCAGAGGGGTTGCTCACGCACGGGTGTGAAGCGGACGGGGGCTTTGTGAAAAAATGAAGCCTATGCATTATCCGTCTGCAAAATACCTATTAAGGATGGCTATTTTATTATGAGTAACGAAACTTCAAGGAAAACGGCAGCTACGGCAGAGCTTCCTATGCTTTTGCTGAGGGGACTTGTTGTATTTCCAAAGGTAATGATACATTTTGATGTGGCGAGGGATAAGTCCACCAAGGCTCTCACCGCCGCCGCAAAGGGAAACAAGCTCATTTTCCTCACCGCTCAGAGCGATTATTCCGAGGAGACCGAGCCTGACAAGATATACAAGGTGGGCGTTGTTGCCGAGGTAAAGCAGGTGCTCAAAACTCCCGGCGGCGTGACCCGTGTTATGGCGGAGGGACTTTACCGTGCAAAGCTTGTGAACATCATCTCAAACGAGCCCTACTACACTGCTGAGGTGAAGCGGTTCCCCGAAAAGAGAACCGCCATAAGCGATGTGGAAATGGAAGCCCTTGTCCGTGCGGTCAAGGACGAATTTAAGGCGTACTGCGAGAATATGCCCCGTATGCCCAAGGATTACATAGAGTCTATCATCGGCAGCGATGACCCGAAAAGCATTTTTGACAATATCGCCGTAAGTATGCCCCTGCCCATTGCGGAAAAGCAGCAGCTTCTTGAAGCAAACGGGCTCCATATAAAGCTGGGAATGCTCCTTACAATGCTTTCCCGTGAGGCACAGGTGCTTGGCATCGAAAAGGAGATTCAGGACAAGCTCAGGCAGGAAGTTGACCAGTCTCAGCGTGAATATTATCTCAGAGAGCAGATGAAGGTCATCTCTCAGGAGCTTGGCGAGGAGGACTCCGTTCAGGACGAAGCCTATGATTATCTTGACAGGATAAACGAGCTTCATCTTCCCGAAGAGGTGTCCGAAAAGCTTTCTAAGGAAGCGGATAGGCTTGCCCGCACATCTCCCTCCTCTCAGGAAGCATATGTCATCAGAAATTATCTTGACACCTGCCTTGAGCTCCCGTGGAACAAGTTCACCAAGGACAGGATAGACCTTAAAAAGACCAAGGTGCAGCTTGACAGGGATCATTACGGAATGGAAAAGGTCAAGGACAGGATACTTGAAACTATCGCCGTCAAAAAGCTTGCTCCCGAGGGCAGCGGACAGATAATCTGTCTCTACGGACCTCCGGGCGTGGGCAAGACCTCCGTTGCCAAGTCCATCGCAAAGGCTCTGGGAAAGAAATATGTCCGCATATCCCTCGGCGGCGTAAGGGACGAGTCCGACATCAGAGGTCACAGAAAAACATACGTGGGCGCAATGCCTGGACGAATAATCGACGCACTTATCAAGGCGGGAAGCAGCAATCCCCTTATCCTCCTTGACGAGATCGACAAGATATCGGGGGATTACAAGGGCGACCCCTCCTCCGCACTTCTTGAAGTCCTTGACAGCGAGCAGAACAGCACTTTCAGAGATCATTACGTTGAAGTGCCCTTTGACCTGAGCAAGGTAATGTTCATAACCACTGCCAATGATCTCAGCACCATTGACCCTCCCCTTAAGGACAGAATGGAGATAATCGAGCTTACAAGCTACACCCGTGAGGAAAAGTTCCATATCGCCAAGGAGCATCTTGTTTCAAAGCAGCTCAGAAAGCACGGACTGAAAGCCTCTCAGCTTAAAATTGCGGACAAGGCGATATATGAGATAATTGATTTCTACACCCGTGAAGCAGGTGTCCGTGAGCTTGAAAGGCAGATAGCTTCTCTTTGCAGAAAGGCTGCAAGGGAGCTTTGCGATGAGGACAGCGAGATCAAAAAGGTTTCCGTTACCTCTGCAAATCTTGAAAAATATCTGGGACATAGGAAATATATCGAGGATACCGTTTCCCACACCGACGAGGTGGGTATCGTGAACGGTCTTGCGTGGACATCTGTGGGCGGCGTGATAATGCCCCTTGAAGTTCTTGTAATGGACGGCAAGGGCAGCGTTGAGGCAACGGGCTCACTGGGCGATGTTATGAAAGAAAGCTCAAAGATCGCCGTCAGCTATGTACGTTCCATAGCCGACAGATACGGCATCGACTGCAATTTCTACAAGGAAAAGGACATTCACATTCACGCTCCCGAGGGCGCAACCCCCAAGGACGGTCCCTCCGCAGGCGTTACGATGACCACCGCACTCGTGTCCGCACTTTCGGGCATTCCCGTAAGAGGGGACATCGCAATGACGGGTGAGATAACTCTCCGAGGACGTGTCCTCCCCATCGGCGGACTGAGGGAAAAGACAATGGCTGCCTATAAAGAGGGGCTCAAAGCCGTTATCATTCCCGCAGGAAACAAGGGCGACCTTGACGAAGTGGACAATGCGGTGAAGGACAATATGGAGTTCATTTTTGCCGAGCGGATAACCGATGTGCTCGATGCCGCTCTCACCGAAAAGCCCAATAATACACCGAAGGAAGAGCCTTCCAAGCCTATGGTCATAGCTTCCCGTGAGGACGAGAACAGAGTGCCTGTTCATTCAAGAAAGCGAAGCTGAAAACTCCTGTTTTTCAGAAAGGAGCAGACATAATATGAATTTTAACAAAGCCGAATTTTTCAGGGCATACGGCGAATTTTCCCAGCTGCCTGGATCGGACAGGATAGAAATTGCCTTTGCGGGACGGTCGAATGTGGGAAAATCCTCGCTGATAAACAAGGTCTTCAACCGAAAAAATCTTGCGAGGGTCTCCGCAGTTCCCGGAAAAACGGCAACAATAAATTTCTACAGCCTTGAAAACATCTACCTTGTTGACCTCCCGGGGTATGGCTACGCAAAGGTGGCAAAGTCCGACAAGGTGCGCTGGTCGGGGCTTATCGAGGGATATCTCCACGATGACCGTGACCTTAGACTTGTTTTTCAGCTCATTGATATGCGCCACCCGCCAACGGGGGACGATATTCATATGATAAATTTCCTCATAGAAAGCGAGATGCCCTTTGCAATAGTTTTCACAAAGGCAGACAAGCTTTCCAAGCGTGAGCGTGAGGAGCGAATGGCAGGCTTTGCGGCTGAGATACCGTATTTCGATGATATCGAAAAGGTGGAATTTTCCGCTCAGACAGGTGAAGGTGCAGAGAAGATCAGACAGATAATCGAGGAAATTGCCGACGACACATAAATGACATTAAAGCAGCGACGCAGGAAAATGAAAGGATATGGTTTAAAATGTTAGTATCAAAGAATCTGGCTGTAAATGAGCAGGGTCATCTTACCGTAGGGGGTATGGACACAGTAGAGCTTGCAAAGGAATACGGCACACCCCTCTACCTTATGGACGAGGGACTTATCAGAGAGCACTGCCGCAGCTTCAGGGAGTCTATGGACAAATATTACGGCGGACAGGGGCTTGTTTGCTACGCAAGCAAGGCATTCTGCTGCAAGGCTATGTGCAGGATAATGCTTGAAGAGGGACTGGGACTTGACGTTGTTTCCGAGGGCGAGCTGTACACCGCTCTCAGCGTTGGCTTCCCCCCGGAAAAGCTCTGCTTCCACGGCAACAACAAGACCGACCACGAGCTTTCCTATGCCCTTGAAAACGGCGTAGGCAGAATTATTGTGGATAATATTTACGAGCTTGAGCGCCTTAACCGCCTTGCGGAAAAGACAGGCAGGACCGCAAATATTATGTACAGGATAAAGCCCGGCATCGACGCTCACACCCATAATTTCATTATGACAGGTCAGATAGACAGCAAGTTCGGCTTTGCACTTGAAACAGGTGAAGCATATGAAGCTGTGAAGAAGGCAATAGAGTGCAGCCACATCAACCTCGTGGGTCTCCACTGCCACATCGGCAGCCAGATATTCGACATTGATCCTTTCGTAAAGGCTGCGGAGGTAATGCTCACATTTATCGCAAAGATAAAGGACGAGCTTGGCTTTGAGGTAAAGGAGCTTAATCTTGGCGGCGGCTTCGGCATCAGATACACCGAGGAGGACGCTCCCGTTGCATATGACAGGTATATGGAAAAGGTTTCCGAGAAGGTAAAGGAAGTCTGCGCAGAAAAGAATGTTAAGCTGCCCTTTATCCTTATTGAGCCGGGCAGATCAATCGCAGCTCCCGCAGGCGTTACCCTCTACACTGTGGGCGGCAGAAAAGAGATACCCAATATTCGCACCTATGTTTCAATTGACGGCGGTATGGGCGATAATCCCAGATATGCGCTGTATCAGTCCAAGTATGATGTTGAGGTGGCAAACAAGGCGAACCTCCCCAAGACTGAGACTGTGACGGTTGCGGGAAAGTGCTGCGAGACAGGTGACCTTATCGGCGAGGGTATGCCCATTCAGCCCGTTGAGCCGGGAGATATCCTTGCAGTCCTTGCAACAGGCGCATACAACTACTCAATGTCCTCCAACTACAACCGTATCCCCAAGCCTCCCGTTGTTATGATAAGAGACGGCAGGAGCAGGGTCGTTGTCAAGAGAGAAACATTTGAAGATATCGTAAGAAACGATATTGACTGAGAATAAATTGATACTAAGAACCAATTAAAAACTGTACAAAAAATCGAGCATAATCTTGCATATATGGATTATGTGAAGATTTTTTGTCTACAGTTTTATTGGTTATTAGTATCAGAGCCGCAGTGTACGAAATGTACATTGCGGCTTTTTTTATTTTGTGCAAGATGATATTTTGGTGTGATTTTAATTAAATTTTGCTGTTTTCTCTTGATTTTTTTGGTATATGTGTTATAATTTTAATTAATGAATATAAATGATGCCTTTTAAGGGGGGTACTTTGTGAGTATTATAATGGAGCTGTTTATGCGCAGCCAGACCACCAGCAAAACCGTTACAGACAAGGATTTCTGGGAAATAATCGAAAATATAGACCACGAATACAACGGCGACAGCGAGGCTGTTATTTCCTCTATCGTCCGCCATCTTAAGAACTGTGAGGACAGTTATATCTTCTCCTTTGATGATAAGCTCTGCGAGCTGATATATTCCCTCGACGGCAAAAAATGGGCTGATGATATTTTCGGCGGCGAAGAATTTGCTGAGGATAAGTTCCTCAGTGCAAGATGCCTTGCGGTGGCATCGGGTATGGAAACCTACACGAAAGTCCTCGGACACCGTGAAAAGCTTGACCTGAGCGAGCTTCACTTTAACGACGGAAAGTGGTATGCTTCCACCGACGGACTTATCACCGCCGCAGCTCAGGCGTGGTCGGAAAAGCATCTTATGAGCCCCGAGCAATATCCTCATAAGCCGCCATTTTCCCTTAAGTCCCACAGCAATGAGGAAATGTGGAAATAATTTTACCGGGCAATATGTTCCCTCCGCAGGTGCGGAGGGGATTTTTTTTAATACAAAATTCACGGGTATTTCAGCATATTTACAACTTTACCGCAGTAAAAATGTGGTATAATAGTTATGGCTTAAAAGAGTGACTTTTTCATTGGCGACAGAAAAATTTTCTGTTCCGTGAGGTTTTGAGGTTTTAATGTTTAAAAATCTGTTCAATCTGTCGATAGATATAAAAAAGAGAATGCTTGCGGTGCTTGCCGCTGCGGGCTTTGTTTCAAATACACTTGGATTTACGGTAAATATTGCGGTCTACGGCGTGAATGCGGTTACGATTGCCTGCGGGATATGTGCTGTGATAATCGGACTTGCAGGTGTTCTGGGGCTCAGAGCTCCCAAGGTGAAATTTTCCGTGGGGCTTATTTTGGGACTAATAAACATTTTCGAGTTCCCGATGCTTTATTTTGCCTACGGAATGGCAACATTTCCGTATATGCTCCTGGGACTTTACTCCATAATCCTTTTCTGCGATGAAAAAAAGCGGGGAGTCCTGTTTGCCCTCGGAATGATATATGACGGCGCAGTTATCGGCGCAAGATTTGCTTTCAGTGATTACATAACGCAGTATGACGATTCCGCATATTTCGGCTCCGGTCTCAGTGCATTTCTCATCTCAGCCGCAGCAGTCTACTACAGCCTTAGCATTATCATCAGGCAGTATGAGGATCAGAACAAAAAGCTTATGGAGCTGAATGCCAATCTCAGGGAAGCAAACAAGCTTGACGCTCAGACGGGAATATACAACCGTGCATACCTTACCGAATATCTGAGCGGACTTGTCCGAGGTGAAAAGCATTTCTGCGCAGCCCTTATCGACCTTGATGATTTCAGCAGAATAAATGAGCGCTACGGTCTGCCCTTCGGTGATATGGTCATCACAGAGTTTGCAAGGATAATCAACAACTCCGCAGGCAGCTTCGGCATCGCCGCAAGATACGGCGGTCAGAAATTTATGATAGTCTGCGTGGGCGATGTCCAGCGCATAGAGGATAAGCTTGAAAATGTCCGCAAGGAATATGCCGCATTCTCCTACAGCGAAAAGCAGGAGGAATTTACCTTCAGTGCAGGCGTGGAGGAATATGTTCACGGTATGGAGATATCCCGTATCTTCCGCAACGCCGAGGAAAAAATGGCGAGGGCAAAGGTCAAGGGAAAGAACCGAGTAGTTTCGGTATAATAATACTAATAACCAATTAACCTATAGACAAATCCTCGGCTGAAATAAGCCCATTCGTCGTCAAGCTCTTTTGCCGGGCGGCAAGCCCGCCTGCGGTCGCTTTCCTAGACTGGGCTTATTTCATCTGTCGGCTTTATCTATAGAACAATTGGTTATTAGTATAAAAATAAAACAGGCTTCGGAGCATTTTGCTTTCACTCCGAAGCCTGTTTTTTTAATTGAGGAGAATGCGCTTTATCTCAGCCTTTTCCTCGTCTGTAAAGCCGATCTTTTCAATGCAGGCAGCATTTTCGATGATCTGCTCCGGGCGGCTAGCACCGATAAGCACAGTTGCAACAGCCTTGTTTGAAAGCACCCAGCTCAGAGCCATCTGAGACAGCTTCTGTCCACGTCTTGCCGCAATGTCATTGAGCCCATTGAGCTTTGATATCATCTTGTCATCAAGCTGATCTCCTATCCAAGTCTCGCCCCTGCCCACTCTCGAATCGGCGGGAATGCCCTTAAGATACTTGTCCGTCAGAAAGCCCTGATAAAGCGGCGAGAACACCGCAAGACCTATGCCGTTTTCATAGGCAAAATCATCAAGTCCGTCATCTTCCACCCAGCGGTTGAGCATTGAATAGGAGGGCTGATTTACAATAAACGGTGTGTGAAGCTCCTTGAAGATCCCCATAATTTCTTCGCTCTGAGCCCTGCTGTAATTGGAAATGCCCACATAAAGCGCCTTGCCCTGCTTTACGGCGTTGTCAAGGGCGAGAGCAGTCTCTTCAAGGGGAGTGTCGGGGTCAAAAACGTGGTGATAGAAAATGTCAACATAATCAAGCTTCATTCTCTTAAGGCTCTGGTCAAGGGAGGCAGTGAGGTACTTGCGGGAGCCGTTTCTGTCGCCGTAAGGACCGTCCCACATTTCAAAGCCTGCCTTTGTGGAAATGCACATTTCGTCACGGTACTGTCTCATACCGTCAAGTATCCTGCCGAAATTCTCCTCTGCACTGCCGTTGTATGGGTGACCGTAGTTGTTGGCAAGGTCAAAATGTGTTATGCCCAGGTCAAAGGCAGTGTGTACCATTTTTTCCATATTCTCAAAGCAGCCCTTGCTGCCGAAATTCTGCCAGAATCCGAGGGACACCGCAGGCAGCTTAAGTCCGCTTTTTCCGCAGCGGTTGTATATCATTTTTTCGTATCGTTTTTCGTTGGGTGTGTACATAATTTTGCTCCTTTTCATTCGGGTGTGTATTCCCCGTTCATAATATTAAAATGTCTGCGGTATCTTTTAGGTACAGACACAGGCACATCATAGCCCATAGCCTTAAGCACCTTCGGAATGACCCGCATACCGTCCTTAAAAAATTCCTCAATGCGCTTTTCTTTTCGTGTGATGCTGCTGTAGTCAGGCGGACATACGAATGTCCAGTCTGCACCCTCGTGGTCAATAACAAGTCGGAAATATTTGTCAATATCTTTGTCGGAATTTTTTACAAGCCGCAGCAGCAAATGAAAATCCAAAGCGTCATCTGCCTGACCTGCAATTGCTTCTTCGCCGTCAAGGGATATGAGTACAAAAATTGGTTCGTCCGCATTTACAGCAAAGTCAAATTCCTTTTCATTCGGATATTTCTGTATTTTCATTTCACAGCCGAATGACTGTAAATATAAAATTCTTCCTGACTCGTGCGGTATTCCTTTGCCTTGGGAGAAAAATTGCTGTCAAACTTTTCGGCTTCCGCTTCATTGATATCAAAAGCGGGGCTTTCATAAAAAGTCATTTTCCTGCCGTCAAGAGCACCGCTTTTCAGCTCCTTGACAAGCATTGCCGTGGGGAAAATTCCGCCCTCAAGGCAGATGTTGTATTTTTTGCAGCTTTTAAATCCTCTTGAAACGTAGTTGCAGGGGTGACCTAAAATGACTATAGTGTCATATCCAAGCCCTGCGGCGATATCAAAGGAGCGTTCAAGCAGAGCCTTTCCAATGCCTTTTCTCTGATACTTCGGCAAAACCGACAGAGGACCAAAGGAAAGGATAATTTTTTCGTTGCCCGACTCATCAGCAAGCCTTGCTTTTGTGTACATCACATTGCCGATAAGCTTTCCGTCAAGCTCCGCAACAAGGTCAAGCTGTGGGATAAAATCCTCGTGGCTGCGGATAACGTGAGCAAGATAATGCTCGCTGCACCCGGGAAAATTCACATTCCAGAAAGCTTCTCTTATAAGCCCCTCGACCTCGCTGTAGTCCTTTTCGGTCTCGTTTCTGATAATAATTCCGTCCATTTTTTCACCTCATTATGATACAAAAGTCCCCGTAAAAAAGTCCGAATCAACCTCCGACTGTGCGGTTTCCGATACCGTGCTTTCAAAAGAGCTTTCGGTCTCGGAAATGATTTCCGAAACGGTCTCGGAGACCGCCGATGTTTCCGTGGGAAGGGTTTCCGCAGTCTGTACCTCCGTCACGCTTTCCGAAACAGGGGGTTCGGTCACAGCCTCAGTTGCTGCCTCCTGACCTCCCTCGGGAATGAGCACTATTGCCTGGGAATGCATCTGCTTGAAACGGACTTCAAATTTGTCAATGTTGTAGTCGATTATCCCCTTCATCGGGTCGTTGAGAGTTACCGTTGAATTTGCGATGTTAAAGCCCGCAAGCACAAAGCAGTGTTCGTTTAAATACCAGTCAAGCTGTTCCCCCGTGGCATTGTCATACCAGGTCTCGTAATACTCAGGCTCTATCATACCGTCAGTTGCCCAGCAGAGAACGGGAGTGCCCGCAATGAGGTATTCATACAATGTGTCGGGGTGGCAGCCCGAAATATTTTTTACCGTGTACCCGCCGCCGTGGGAGGATATGTAGGAATTTGCAGCCCTTTCGATCGCAGGGGAGAAGCAGCCGTAGCCCCTTGAAAACGGGTCGCCGATGAAATAATCGTAGAAGCTGTCCTTGTAAAGCTTGCCGTCAACGGTCTTTGGATCGCCCCAGGAGGTGGGAAGATAATTTCTTGCCATATCCGTTTTTTCGGCATTGAAGCCGTAGTAATTCAGCAGAATGGTCAGGGCGGTTATCTCGCAGCCCACAGGCAGCTCGGGATTTTGCAGGATATTCGCCATATCAATGTAAACGCTGTTGCTGTCGTATTCCTTGCGCTGGCGGCTGGTGATGACCGTCCTTGATGTAGTGACCTTGGTTTCCTCGGGAGCCTCGGTGCTGTTCCCGTCGGGGATATCGGTGTACTCGGGGTCATTGGGAGCGGGAGCCGTCTCAGTGACATCATCTTCATAAATACCCTCATCGGGAAATTCGGCTTCAAGGTCGTGACCATAGGTGCGGGAAACGGTTTCCTCGGGGATAATATCGGTCTCGGCGCTTTCGGTGGGGAGCGTGTTTGCCGTCTCGATTATCTCAACGTCATCATCTTTGTTCAGTATCATAAAAATGCTCACGACAATAACGGCGGAGAAAAATATCAGAATGCCTGTACCTGACCGTTTTGCGGAAGTCTTTTTCTTCATTGGTCTGCGCTTCCTTTTTTCGTGCTTTTATTTTATTATACCATATTGCTCTGAATTTGTAAACAGATAATTTTAAATTTTACATCAGTTATACTAATAACCGATTGTTCTATAGATAAAGCCGACAGATGAAATAAGACCAGTCAAGGAAAGCGACCGCAGGCGGGCTTTGCGCCCGGCAAGGAAGTGTTGCTTTATAAAGCAACCTGACGACGAATGGGCTTATTTCAGCCGAGGATTTGTCTATAGGTTAATTGGTTATTAGTATTAAATATGTTTATACCAATGCCCCGTAATATAAAAAATATCATATTGACAAAAGAGCGTTAAAACGGTATAATCAAATTAATGTCAATGTTAATTTTACCAAACGAAAGGCGGTTTAATATGGCGCATACAAATTCTTCAAGCGACATTCTTTTCTGCAATGACTGGGAATTTTCCAAAAATCCCCTTGACACCGAGTATTCTGAGTCCCTCGATTGGCACAGGGTCGATATTCCCCACGACTGGCTCATTCACGATACGAAAAATCTTTACGAGACCTCCACAGGCTGGTACAGAAAGCTTTTTGAAAACACCGCAAAGGCAGGGGAGCGCACCGCTGTCCGCTTTGAGGGCGTTTATATGGACAGCCGTGTTTATGTAAACGGCTATCTTGCAGGAGAGTGGAAATACGGCTATTCCACCTTTGAATTTGATATCACCGACCTTCTCCGTGAGGGTGAGAACCTTATTACCGTCCGTGTTGACCACCACAGCCCCAATTCAAGATGGTACTCAGGTGCAGGTATCTACCGCAGAGTTTGGCTGAAAAAATACCCCGAGTGCCATATTCTCAGCGACGGCGTTTACATAAGCACCGATATTCACGGCAATGTGACCATTACCGCCGAAACCGCCCGTCCCAAGGATATGCCCGTTGCGGGACTTCAGCTCCGTCAGACTGTTTTTGACGGCGACAAGCTCATCTGCACAAGCACAAATAACTGCAACGCCGCATTTGACGGCTCATTCCCCGAGCCTGTCCGCATAAATGAAGCGGCTCTCGGTTCAAATACCGTTACAATGAAAATACCCGAGCCCGTTCTCTGGGACATCGAGAACCCTCATCTTTATTCCCTCACCACCGACCTTATAAAGGACGGCGAGGTCATTCACACCGTTCACAACAGATTCGGTGTCCGCAAAGTGGAATTTACCTGCGACAAGGGCTTCTTCCTCAACGGCAGACACGTTAAGCTCCACGGCTGCTGCGAGCATCACGACCTTGGCGCACTGGGCGCTGCTGTCAACCGCTCCGCAATAAAGAGAAAGCTTGCAAAGCTCCGTGAAATGGGCATCAACGCAATCAGAACGAGCCACAATATGCCCGCCGTTGAGTTTATGGAGCTCTGCGACGAAATGGGCATTTTAGTCCTCTCCGAGGGCTTCGATATGTGGGAAAAGCCCAAGACCGACTATGACTATGCCCGTTTCTTCCGTGAGTGGGTGGATAAGGACGTTGCTTCCTGGGTAAGACGTGACAGAAACCACCCCTGCATTATCGGCTGGAGCGTGGGCAATGAGATCTACGATACTCACGCCGACGATCACGGTCAGGAGATCGCTTCAAGACTTCTTTATCTTGTCCGTCTCCACGACCCCAGAGCCAACGGCTATGTGACTATCGGCTCCAACTATATGCAGTGGGAGGGCGCACAGAGATGTGCGGATATCGTTAAGCTTGCAGGCTATAACTATGCCGAGAGACTTTACGACGAGCAGCACAAGGCTCACCCCGACTGGATGATATACGGTTCAGAAACATCTTCCGTAGTGCAGAGCCGTGGAATCTACCACTTCCCCCACTCCGAGCAGATACTCTGCGAGGACGATGAGCAGTGCTCCGCTCTGGGAAATTCAACTCCCGGCTGGGCTGCGAAAAATTCCGAAGCCTGCATTATCCCCGACCGTGACGCAGAATACTGCGCAGGTCAGTTCATCTGGACAGGCTTTGACTACATCGGTGAGCCCACTCCCTACAGCACAAAGAACAGCTATTTCGGTCAGTACGATACCGCAGGCTATCCCAAGGACAGCGCATACATCTACAGAGCCGAGTGGACCGATTACAAAAAGGCTCCCTTTGTTCATATTTTCCCTTACTGGGACTTCATCGAAGGACAGCTCATTGATGTAAGAGTTGCTTCAAATGCTCCGAGGGTCGAGCTTTATCTCAACGGCAAAAAGGTCGGCGAAAAGGACATCGACCACCTCCACGGAACAGAGCTCACTTTTGACACACAGCTTGAATACACAAAGGGCGAGCTTCTTGCCATTGCCTATGATGAGAACGGCAAGGAGATAGCAAGGGACGTTCAGCGCTCCTTCGGTGATACCTCCGAGCTTCGCCTTTCCACAGAAAATGACGCTGTTTACGCAAACGGCGAGGACATTATCTTCCTTGATATCACAGCCTATGACAGCGAGGGCAATTTCGTTGCCAACGCCAACAACCGTGCATTCGTGACCGTTGAGGGCGAGGGCAGGCTTATCGGACTTGACAACGGCGACTCCACCGATTATGAGCAGTACAAGGGCACCTCCCGCCGCCTTTTCTCAGGCAGACTTCTTGCAATGATAGCCGTTACCGACAAGGCAGGTGACATCACCGTTACCGTAAAATCCCCCTCACTCCCCGACAGCCGTATCACATTCAGAACTCTTGGAGCGGATTCGGCTTATGGCACTGCATCTGATTTTGAAAACTCTCCCCGTGAATTTGACTGCACCGTCGCTGAAAATGACATTCCCGTAAGAAAAATTGAGCTTATCAGCGACAGCCGCACATTCACCCCCGACAGACAGGAAATAACTTTTGATACCGCCGTATATCCCGCAAATGCGACATATGGGGGCGAGATAGAATACAAGGTAACAACAGTTGTGGGTATCCCCACAAACATTGCCGAGGTGGTTTCAGCCGAGAATGGCAAGGTGACCGTAAAGTGCTTCGGAGACGGCGAATTTTACCTCAGAGCCCTCTGCAAAAATGGCACGGAAAAGTATCATATCCTTGTTGCCCTTAAGCTCACAGGCGAGGGACTTGGCGCTGCATTCTTTGACCCGTATAATTATGTAGCAGCGGGACTTTACTCCGTTTCGGGCGGCATCGTTGCCAACGGAATCGAGAGGGGAGCGGCATTCGGCTCCGAAAAGAGCTGGTTCGGCTTTGAAAATGTTGACTTCGGCTCACTGGGCAGCGACACTATCACTATCGGTTTCTTTGCAAACTGCACAACACCCGTAAATATCCGCTTCTATGACGGCAGACCCGATGAGGGCGGCGAGCTTATAGGCGAATTTTCCTACTGGCTCCGGCCCATCTGGCTCACATATCAGGATTACACATTCAAGCTTTCCAAGAAGCTCACAGGCGTTCACACCCTTGTTATGGAGTCCGATGATAAATATGATGTGGGCGGATTTGTATTTGAAAAGCCCGTCAAGGAATTTGCGGAAATAAGCTCCGTATGGAACGAGGAGATCTACGGCGACAAGTTCACCGTTGAGGAAAATGCGGTAACAGGCATCGGCAACAACGTAATGCTGAACTTCGGTGAGTTCGATTTCACCAAAAAAGCACCCTCGAAGATCGTCATAACAGGAAAGTCCGCACTTCCCGTAAACTCTATCCACATCGTTTTCACAGGCGATACCGAAGCAAGAATACTTGCCGAGTTCAGGGGCGCAGATGAATATACACCCGAGACCTTTGATATATCGGGAGTAAAGGGCAAGTGCAAGGTATCCTTTGCATTCCTTCCCGGCTGCGATTTTGATTTCAAGTCATTCAGATTTGAGGCATAATATGGATTTTCTCACAGAAGATATGCTGAAATTTATTCCCGCCCTGATGTGCATTCTCGTGCTCATCATCGGCGGGGGGATATATCTGCTTGTCAGGTGGATAAAGAAAAAATAAAGACAGCCCGCAGATGCTTGCAAACATCTGCGGGCTTCAGCCTGTTGAAAAAGCAGCAAAATGAAAAAAGTTGCACAAATAAACACAAAGTTAAAAGTTTCGTCCACCTTTTCAAAGGTGGCGGGTTTCCAAAGGGCGGAGCCACCTTGTCGCCCTCCGCAGAGGGCGAAATCCCCTTTACTTCAAAAAACGGAGCAAGGGGTGAGAAATGCGAAAGCATTTCGAGGGGAGGCGTACAAGACCGCCTCCCCTTTTAACAGTCCCTAACAAATTCACCCTCTAAAACGTTCCGGTGGAACGTTTGGGACAAAACAACTCCCCCAAGCTTTTTGTACAGTTTGTACAAGACCGATATCTTTTTCGACAGACTGAGCCCGCAGATGCTTGTTACATATGCGGGCTTTTCAAATCATTCCGTCATTTTAAGAAATTCCTCTTCCGAGATTATCTTAACGCCCAGCTCCTGCGCCTTGGTCAGCTTGCTGCCAGCCTCCTCGCCCGCAAGAACATAGTCGGTCTTCTTGGAAACAGAGCCGCTTGCTTTGCCGCCGAAGCTTTCAATTATCTTCTTTGCTTCGTCACGCTTAAGTGTGGGGAGCGTTCCCGTCAGCACAAAGGTCAGCCCCGCAAAGCGGTCGTCTTTCACTTCCCTGTGATACTCCATTTTCACCCCTGCCGCTTTAAGACGGTTTATTAGATGAATGAAATGGGGCTCGGAAAATGCCTTTACAGCTCCTGTGCTCATAACGCCGCCGAAGCCGTCGATCTCGGATATCTCGCTTTCCGATGCATTCATAACAGCGTCAATGCTGCCGAATTTCTCGCAGAGGAGTTTTGCCGCCGCTGCACCGATATTTCGGATACCGAGAGCAAATATCACCCTGTCAAGAGGTGCATTTTTCGATCCCTCAATGGCATTTATAAGATTAGCCGCCGATTTTTCGCCCATTCGTTCAAGCCCCGCAATGTCCTCGGCTTTAAGTAAGTAAATGTCAGCCACCGTTTCAATGAGCTTTTTGTCAAGGAGCGCTTTTATCACCGCAGGACCCATTCCGTCAATGTTCATAGCGCCCTTTGAGCAGAAATGGATAATGTTTCTGTACTGCTGTGCAGGGCATTCCGTGTTGGGACATCTGAGCGCCGCTTCATCATCAAACCGAACTGCCCTTGTTCCGCAGACCGGACATACCTCCGGCAGCATATAGGGCACAGACCCCTCGCTGTGAGCCACTGACCGCAGCACCTCGGGGATTATCTCGCCCGCCTTTCTCACCACGATAGTGTCGCCCACACGGATATCCTTTTCGGAAATGAACTCCTGATTGTGGAGCACAGCCCTGCTTACCGATGTGCCTGCAAGCTGGATAGGCTCAAATACCGCAGTTGGCGTGATAGCGCCTGTTCTGCCCACATTTACCTCTATGGAAAGGAGCTTGGTTTCCTTTTCCTCGGGAGGATATTTGTACGCCGCCGCCCACCGTGGGAACTTTGCGGTAGCACCGAGAATATCTCTCAGCGCAAAGCTGTCTATCTTCACAACAGCGCCGTCAATATCATACGGAAAGCTGTCACGGCTGTTGCCGATGCGGTCTATCTGCTCGGTGAGGCTGCTGTTTTCGGTAACGGGAGTATCGTCGATAACGTGGAATCCAAGCTCACGGAGCAGCTCCAGCGACTGCCTGTGAGATATTATTTCCCGTCCCTCTATCTGCTGGATATTGAAAATAAGAATGTCAAGCTTTCGCTTTGCGGTTATCTTCGGGTCTTTCTGCCTCAGTGAGCCTGCTGCCGCATTTCTGGGATTTTTAAATGGCTTTTCGCCGTCCAGCTCCTGCTGCTCAATGACCTCCTCAAAAGACCTTCGGGGCATATAAACCTCGCCCCTGACCTCAAGAAACGGTATATCACTGCACTTGAGCTTCTTCGGAATTGAGCGGATAGTTTTCAGATTAGCCGTAACGTCCTCGCCCACAAAGCCGTCCCCACGGGTGGAGCCACGGGTGAAAACTCCGTTTGTGTATTCGAGAGATACCGACAGACCGTCAATTTTCGGTTCAACCGTAAACAGGGGAGCCTGCCCGAGAGCTTCACGGCATTTGTCCGCAAAGGATATTATCTCAGCCTTTGAAAAAACGTCCTGCAAGCTGCCCATCTGAACAGCGTGAGTCACCTTTTCAAAGGTGTTCAGAGCATAGCCGCCCACGTGCTTTGTGGGGGAGTCCTCGGTGACAAGCTGCGGATACTTCGCTTCTATCGCCTTAAGCTCGTTCATAAGAGAGTCATAGGTGAAGTCGTCCACAGTAGGGTCATCAAGCACATAATAATTTACATTGTGCTGCTCAATTTCCTGCCTCAGCTCCTTGGCACGGGCTTCCGCCGCTTCAAATTCGGGATTCATATAAAGTGACCGTCCTTTCAGAAGAATCATTTTTTCAGTCAAGCCCAAGGCATTTTGACTTATCGACCATTATCTGTATGACCTTGTGGAGAGTACACAGGCTGATGTCAGGGGAGCTTCCGCCGTATTCTCCGTCCAAAGTCCACGGGATATCCTCGTCAGTGGTGAAACGGAACTCGGAGGACTTGAAATAATAGATGAACGGCGAATCAAATTCGTGCTTGATAAGTGCGGAAAGTATCTGATTGAGCTCGATTATGGAGTTTGGCTTTTTGATGAAAAGTCCCTCGAAAAGCCCGTCATTCATACATATATCCTTGCCCGCAAGTCCCTTGATGCCGCCTACCGACAGGGAATTTGCCACCATTCCGTAAATAAAGTCATCTGTGACCTTTTTGCCGTCCACCTCAATAGTGAGCCTGTATTTTCCGCTGAGATCGGATTTTTTTGCCGCTTCCTTCATCGCCCCGATGATATACGCCACAGCTCCGAGAGAATTTTTCAGCTGCTGATCCGTGGCATAGCTCACCTCCGTGAACACGCCGAAAGCCGCAACATAGGTGAAATACCTGTCATTAAAGGCACCAACGTCAACATATTCCGGAGTGCCGCCGACAATAGTCCTTGCAGCGTCGGGCATATGCTTCGGGATACCGAGACTTGTGGCGAAATCGTTCATCGTGCCTGCGGGGATAGTGCCTACGGGAACGTGATGACCGCCCTCCATAATTCCCTTTATCATCTCATTTGTAGTGCCGTCGCCGCCGCTGCATACCACAAGGTCAAAGCCGCCGGCACGGCTCTTCACAGTCTCATACGCATCATTTCTCGCCTGCGTCGGGTGGGCTGTGACCTCATATCCGCCCTTGGTGAAAACATCGATTATCTCGGCAAGGTGCTCCTTTATCTGTCCCTTGCCCGAATGGGGATTATATACAAACAAAAGCTTTTTCATTTGAATACTCCTTAATTACAGAAAAACAGCCGCCAAAGGGGAATGACAAATTTATCAATACCCCGACGGCGGCTGTAAAGGTTTATTTATCAAAGCACAGCCATAAATGAAACAGTTCCGAATGGGAACACGAGAGGGATCACGAAAATGCTGCCCGAAAGAGTATCATTTGCAAGATACTCCTGAGGCATAAGCTTAAGCTCAGTGTTCATTTCATTGGAAACATTTACGGTGAAAAGACCATTGTGGAGGTTAAGGAACTCTCCGCAGGAAGCGTGAGCCATTTCATCAAGCTCGGTAAGCTCTTCACCTGCATAGCGTGAAGCGAAGCCGAGGTATGCCTTTTCGTCGCCGCTTACAGCAGTAGTGCAGCTGAAAGCGCCTGTGATCTTCTGTACAGCCGCAAGCTCAGGCTTTATCTCGGAAACCGTTTTGGGAGCGAGAGGAGTGAAATCATCGCCGATGAAACGGATAATATTCTTGAAAAGCAGAGCTATGTATTCGGTGAGATAAGCGCCTGTGTCATCGGCATTGAAGCTGTAGAACTTTCTGATTATCTCGTCAATTTTTTCGCCGCTGCCCTCGCTGAAATCAACATCATTAAGGCTGTTTTCCTTTTTGTAGCTGTTGAGAGCGTCAGCAAATCCGGCATTTGTCATTGCGCCCGAGTTAACGAGAGCCTGACCCAGCTGTAGATGAGCCGCACCCTGAGAGCTGAGAAGCTCTTCCACCTGCTCGTGTGTAAGAAAGCCCATATCGCAGGCAATATCGCCGATCCTCTTATCCACACGCTGCTGCTCTTCGTGTACCTTGTCCACCTGTTCAGCAGTCATATAGCCTGCATTTATAGCGAGAACGCCGAGTCTGGGGCGTGTCTGCTTCTGGACGGCAAGAGCGTCAGCAAGCTGTTTTGTGTCAACAAGACCCTTGTTTAAAAGATAGTTTCCGAAAAATTGGGTAAACATAAGGTTTATTCATTCCTTTCGCTTTTAATGAGGCATTTGTTTATCTTGCAGCCTTGCTGATAAGAGTCTTGATCTGCTCCTCGGAAATTGGCTTCTGGAGAAAATCGAATGCGCCTGCCTTGATAGCTTCCTTAAGATTTTCCTGAGTACCCACGGAGGAAGCCATAACTACCTTTGCCTTGGGATTTACTTCAAGAATAGCCTTAAGAGCGGCAACGCCGTCCACCTTGGGCATAACGATGTCCATAAGTGTGATGTCGGGCAGATGCTCCTTGTAAGCGGCAATGGCCTGCTCGCCGTCAGCGGCTTCAAATATCTGAGTAACACCCAGCTGATTAAGGGCAGTTTTGGTTTTCTTTCTTGCAAGCATAGAATCGTCGCAGATAAGAACCTTCATAGTTTCAACAGACATATCTTTATTTCTCCTTAAAGTATTGTGTTATTATATAAACTGAAACAACAAAACATCTCTGTTTTTATTATATTTGCTAAAAATTAAGCAGATAAAGTTATTTTGTTAATTTTTAGTAACGTTTGTAAAATCAGAACAGACCGCTGATATTTCCCTCACTGTCGCAGTCGATCTTCATAGCTGCGGGAGCCTTGGGGAGACCCGGCATTATCATAATATCGCCTGTGAGAGCCACAACGAAGCCTGCGCCTGCGGAAAGCTTAACGTCACGGACAGTAATGGAGAAGCCCTCGGGTCTGCCGAGCTTGGAAGCGTCATCGGAAAGGCTGTACTGTGTCTTTGCCACGCAGACGGGAGCAGTGCCGAAGCCCAGCTTTTCTATCTCCGTAAGAGCCTTTTCAGCCTGAGCGGTGAAAATAACGCCGTCAGCACGGTAGATCTCCTTTGCGATGATATTGAGCTTTTCCTTAATGGAAAGCTCGGAATCGTAAAGGGGTTTGAAGCTTGCGGGGTGAGCTTCAATAGTTTCGCAGACCTTCTTTGCAAGGTCTGTTCCGCCCTCGCCGCCCTTTGCGAAGATCTCGGTAAGGGAAACGGGAACGCCCATTTCGCCGCAGAGCTTTTCAACAGCGGCGATCTCAGCGTCGGAATCGGTTCCGAAGCGGTTTATCGCAACAACAACGGGGAGACCGAACTTGCGCATATTTTCGATATGTGTAACAAGGTTTATCATACCCTTTTCAAGAGCGGGAACATTCTCGGCGGAAAGCTCAGCCTTGGGAATGCCGCCGTTGTATTTCAGGGCACGGATAGTTGCGACGATAACAGCGCAGTCGGGCTTAATGCCTGCAAAACGGCACTTGATGTCGCAGAATTTCTCAGCGCCGAGATCAGCGCCGAAGCCTGCCTCGGTTATGCAGTAATCCCCGAGCTTAAGAGCAAGCTTTGTGGCTCTTACGGAGTTGCAGCCGTGAGCGATATTTGCGAAAGGACCGCCGTGCATAAGAACCGGATTGTTTTCAAGAGTCTGAACGAGATTGGGCTTAAGAGCGTCTTTGAGAAGAGCGGTCATAGCGCCCTGAACGCCTAAGTCACGGGCATAAACGGGTTCACCGCTTATGTTGTATGCAATAAGGATACTGCCAAGTCTCTTCTTAAGGTCATCAAGGTCGGAAGCAAGGCAGAGTATAGCCATAACTTCACTCGCAACTGTGATGCGGAAGCTGTCCTGACGGGGGATACCGTTCACCTTTCCGCCGAGACCGATAACAACGTTTCTGAGGGCTCTGTCATTCATATCAAGGCAGCGGTCTATCATAATTCTGCGCTGGTCTATCATAAGAGCGTTGCCCTGCTGCATATGGTTGTCGAGAAGTGCGCAGAGGAGATTGTTTGCAGCGGTGATAGCGTGCATATCGCCTGTGAAGTGAAGATTGATGTCCTCCATAGGAACGACCTGAGCATATCCGCCGCCCGCAGCGCCGCCCTTGATGCCGAAAACGGGACCGAGAGAGGGCTCTCTCAGTGCAAGAACAGCCTTTTTGCCGATCTTAGCCATAGCCTCCGTAAGACCTACCGAAACGGTGGTCTTGCCCTCACCTGCGGGTGTGGGGTTGATAGCGGTAACGAGGATAAGCTTTCCGTCGGGCTTATCCGCAGTGTCGGCAAAGAGCTTTTCCGAAAGCTTTGCCTTGTAGTGACCGTAAGGCTCGATCTCTTCATCGGGAATGCCGAGGGAAGCGGCAACCTCCGTGATCTTCTTCATATGCGCCTGCTGCGCAATTTCAATGTCTGAAAGCATAGTCAAACCTCCGAGAAAAATATTACTTTAATTATACCATATTTTTCGCCCGTTGGCTACTGACTATGATAAATAATTTTCGTGTTTTATGTGAAATTTTAAAATTTTGCATTTCATTTGTTCGTGTACCAGTCCGTAAGCACCTTTTCGGCTTTTTTGCCGTGAATGCCGAAGCCCTTATCTGTGGGTATTCTGTCCTCGGACATAAGGTTTGTCTCCCAGTCCCACCAGAAAAATCCCGCAAAATAGGGCTCGTCCCACATTGCCCTCAGTGCGCTCTCATAGAAATTCGCCTGCTCGTCCTCGTCACGGGGAAATTCGCTGTGTACAAAATCCCAGGGCATAGCCGCACAGCCCCTTGCGCTGCGGCAGCCTATCTCCATAAAGATTATCTTTTTGCCGAATTTCTCAGCAGTCTTTTTAAGCCCCTGCTTGTGATATTCCCAGGCAGCGGTCATTTCATCAGCCGATGCGCCGCCCTCCTTTTCAACGGGATAGTAAGCCGATGTTCCGATGTAGTCGAGAGCGTCGAACCAGCTCACATTGTCCTCCTTGCCGTGGTTTGTGTTGTAAATGAGAGGACCGTGGTAAATTTTTCTCACCTCAGCGATAAGCTCACGCCACATATCCGCCTTATGCTCCGTTCCCAGCATCTCGCAGCCTATGCAGAGCATTTCGCAGCCCGTGTATTCCGCAATTTCCGCATAATGGCAGATAAAAGCGGTGTAGCATGAGAACCATTCGTTCCAGTAGCTTATGAGCCTGCCGTTCCCGTCATAAACGGGGAACTCCTTTTCGGGGAATGTGATGTTAGCTCTCCAGGTGCCGTCCTCGCAGTTGAGGATAGGCTTGAGACATACCTTAAGACCGCTTTCCTTAAGCTGCTTAATGGCAGTTTCGATCTCCCTGTCGGTGTCGGTGCGGCGGTAATCGAAGCCGAAGCGTGTGGAGGAAAATTTCTCCTGTGTCACCGCAAAGGCAAGAGCTGCCCAGTTGCCGCCCATAGCCGCCATAGTTTCGATAGATCTCTTTGCGCTTTCGGTACCGAGCATACCTCTGTGACTGTCCCAGCCGTATGTAAAACCCTTTATTTCCATATTAAAACTGTCCTTTCATCAATAGCATATATCCTCAGCTTTGGCATTTATGAGCCCGATTATGTCAGCGGGCTTTGCTTCTATCTGGAGACCTATCTTTCCGCCGCTGAATATCACCGTGTCAAGCTCCGAAACGTCCTTGTAAAAAACAGTGGGGAACTGTTTTTTCATACCCACAGGGGAGCAGCCCCCACGGATATATCCCGTAATGCCGTTTATTTCCTTGACGTGTATCATCTCAACGGATTTTTCCCCCACAGACTTCGCCGCCTTTTTAAGGTCAAGCTCCTTTTCTACGGGGATAACGAACACATAAAAATTCCTTGACGGATTTGAAGCACCTCTTGTCACAAGGGTCTTGTAGACCATGACAGGATCCTGACCCGTGAGACGTGCAACGTTTTCGCCGTCCACAGCCTCGCCCTCGTTGTGGGGATAGGTGTGGATCTCATATTTTATCTTCGCCCTGTCGAGAATGCGCATAGCGTTTGTTTTTGTTTCAGCCATAATCATACCTCCGAAAATAATATTTCCGAATAACATTCATATAATTATATCATTGCTCCAAAGCTTAAAAAATTGTTTTTTCTGAATTTTATATTTAGTTTTTGTAATATAAGCGAAAAATAATTGACTAAATTACTATAATGTCAGGAAAAATTCTGTGAAAAATACCGTATTATTATGATAGTTATTGATTTACGGGAGAAAATGTGGTAAAATAAATATATTCTGTATGTAATAGATCCGATTTTTCGGACAATTTAAATAATTCTGGGAGGAAATTCTTATTTATGGATAAGGCACAGTTCACTTCAAAGATCAACGAAAATCTTATGACAGACGGGAGAACGGACATCAGTCACGCTACCCCCCGTCAGCTTCACAACGCAGCCGCAAGAGCTGTAATGAGCGATATTATCCCCCTCTGGAACGAGACTGAGGAGAGACACAACAACCGCCGCAGAGCATATTATCTTTCCGCAGAGTTCCTTATGGGAAGAGCTGTTTTCAACAATCTCTACTGCGCAGGGCTTCTTGACACCGCCAAGGAGATATTCTCCGAAAACGGCATCGACATCTCCTGCCTTGAAGAGATCGAGGACGCATCTCTCGGCAACGGCGGTCTCGGCAGACTTGCAGCCTGCTTCCTTGACTCCGCAGCAGCCTGCGATATCCCCCTCAACGGCTACGGTATCAGATACAAGTACGGACTTTTCAAGCAGTCCATCGGCAACGGCTTCCAGCAGGAATCCGCAGACCCGTGGCTGGATTACGGCGATGCCTGGAGCGTAAGAGCCGACAATGACGCAGTTATCGTCGAGTTTGCAGACCAGACCGTTAAGGCTGTTCCCTACGATACCCCTATCATCGGCTTTGAAAGAAAGGCTATAAACACTCTCCGTCTCTGGCAGGCTGAGAGCATAAAGGGCTTTGACTTCTGGAAATTCGACAATCAGGATTATATCGGCGCTTCCGAAAGCGAGATTATGGCTGACGCTATCAACGATGTCCTCTATCCCAACGACAACACCGACAAGGGCAGAAGACTTAGACTCAAGCAGCAGTATTTCTTCGTTTCCGCTTCCGTTCAGGATATTATCCGCCGCTACAAGGCAAAGTACGGCGAGGATTTCTCACATTTCTCCGAGTGCTACGCTATCCAGCTCAATGATACCCACCCCACCGTGGCTATCCCCGAGCTTATCAGAATATTTATGTTCAAGGAAGGACTTTCCTTCAGGGAAGCCTTTGACATCGTTCAGAAGACCTGCAACTACACCAACCACACCGTTCTCGGCGAGGCGCTTGAAAAGTGGAACATCGACCTCTTCAAGAGCGTAATTCCTACAGTTTACGAAATTATCCTTATGATAAACGACTATCTTAAGAAGTATCTTAAGTCTATCGGTCAGAATGAGGAACAGATAAACTCCAAGCTCATCGTTGACGGCAGCGTTATCCATATGGCGAGAATGGCGATATTTGTATCCTCCCATACAAACGGAGTTGCGGCTCTCCATACCGAGATACTGAAAAAAGATGTTCTCAAAGACTGGTACGAGATATTCCCCGAGAGATTCCAGAACAAGACCAACGGCATCACACCACGCCGCTGGCTGGGACTTTGCAACCCTGAGCTTTCCGCACTTATCACCGAAAAGATCGGCGGCGGCTGGGAGACCGACCTTGACAGACTTGCAGGACTTAAGAGATATGTTGACGACAGAGCCGTTATCGACCGCTTTATGCAGATAAAGAGGGAAAAGAAGGTGCAGCTCTGCGAATATATCAAGAAGCACGAGGGCATCGACCTTTCACCCGACTGGGTATTCGATATCCAGGTAAAGCGTCTCCACGAGTACAAGAGACAGCTCCTTAATGCATTCTCCATTATGGATCTTTACTTCCGGATAAAGGACGGCAAGCTTCCCGACCTCCAGCCCACAGCATTCATCTTCGGTGCAAAGGCAGCCCCCGCATACCGCAGAGCAAAGGGCATCATCAAGTATATAAACGAGATCGCAAAGCTTGTTAACAATGACCCCGCAACAAGAGATAAGCTGAAAGTCATCTTCGTTCAGAACTACAACGTGTCCTATGCCGAGAAGCTCATTCCCGCAGCAGATATCTCCGAGCAGATATCCACAGCAGGTCTTGAAGCATCGGGTACAGGCAATATGAAGTTTATGCTCAACGGCGCAGTTACCCTCGGCACATATGACGGCGCAAACGTTGAGATAGTTGAGGAAGCAGGCTGGGAGAACGAGTATATCTTCGGTGCAAGAGTTGAGGAGATAGACGCTATCAAGGCAACCTACAAGCCCAAGGAGAAGATATACTATAAGAATGAGCGTGTCAAGAGAGTTGTAAACACCCTCGTTGACGGCACCTTCAACGACGGCGACACAGGAATGTTCGGTGAGCTGTTCAACTCCCTCATCAACGGCGCAAGCTGGCACAGACCCGACAACTACTTCCTCCTCACCGACCTCGAAGGTTATGTTGACACCAAGCTCAGAGCACTTTACGATTACAAGGACAGAAACACCTTCAGCAAGAAGTGCTGGATGAACATTGCAAGCGCAGGCAAGTTCTCCTCCGACAGAACCGTAAGACAGTATGCAGAGGAGCTCTGGAAGCTGTAATCAACAGGATAAAATAAAAATCCCTTGTGCCTGATATTTTTCAGCGCACAAGGGATATTTCATAATGACGGGAGTGAAAATGTGATCATCTGCACCTGCACAGCTCTATGCAAGGAATGACGGACTGCATAGAGTAAACCCGAACCGTCATACCTTGCATTTCTGATTTGATTTTTGATTCAGAAAAGGAGCAAGGTATTATGAAGACCTTAAAGGAACTAAAATATTTTATCATTCTCTGGCTTACCCAGTCACTTTCATCGCTTGGCAGCTCTATGACGGGCTTTGCCCTTGTGATATGGCTTTATCGGAACAGCGGCTCGGCACTGACTGCATCATTGCTGACCGTGTGCTCCTATGCACCCTATGTCCTGATGAGCATATTTGCGGGAGCAATAAGCGACAAATGGAACAAAAAAGCGGTTATGCTCGTCTGCGACAGCTTTGCGGCAGTCTGCACGGTCATAACGCTTGTGCTGATGAAAACGGGCAGCCTTGCGGTGTGGCACCTGTATATCCTCAATGCCTTAAACGGCTTGATGAACTCAGTCCAGTCGCCCGCCGCCGATATTGCCGTGACACTGCTCACCCCCGAAAAGCACTATCAGAAAACAAGCGGAATGAGGTCATTTTCCAATTCACTTGTATCTATCCTCACGCCTGTTTTTGCCGCAGGAGTGATGTCCTTTGCGGGAATGGAGGGGGTCATCGCCTTTGACCTGACCACCTTTGCCGCAGCATTTATCGTCCTGCTGTTTTTCATAAAAATACCGCAGACGGAGCAGAACTCGGACAATAGCGAAACGCTCCTGCGATCTGCAAAAAGCGGACTTATTTACCTTAAAAGCAATAAGGGCATACTCTGGCTGATACTTTTTCTGTCAGCCATAAACCTCATAGCATCAATGCACGATGCGGCACTTCCTGCACTGATAATCTCCAAAGCTGACGAAACGGCATACGGCATCGTCAACAGCTGTGTTGGCATTGCAACCATACTCGGAAGCCTTGCGGCAACTTTTTTTCCAAAGCCCAAAAGCAGGATAAAAGTCATCTGCACCTGCCTGCTCATCTCTATGAGCACGGAAAATCTCCTGCTTGCCCTCGGAAACAACACCGTAATATGGTGTATCGGCGCATTCCTCGGCTGGAGCGTTATCCCCCTTATGAGTGCGAATTATGATGTTATTTTCAGAAGCGGCGTTCCCAAGGAAATGCAGGGACGTGTTTATTCCGTAAGGAACACCCTCCAGTTTTTCACTATCCCGCTGGGCTATTTCCTCGGTGGACTGCTTGTTGACAGTGTATTTGAACCGCTTATGGAAAATAATATCCTCCCGTTTTTCAATACGCTTTTCGGGTATGGAAAAGGCTCGGGAGCGGCGATGCTGTTTATGGTGCTTGACATTGCGGGAGTAGCGGTCTGCCTTATATTTGAAAGAATAAAATACATAAGAGAGCTTTAACTATTCAGCGTGCTGTTTCCCCGATCGGAGACAGCACGCTTTTTATCTCAAGGCAAAAATTATCCCGCCCTGCATATAAGAACAGGGCGGGATAATTTTTTTCATATTCACTTTTTCAAAGTAAATTTTCCCGTAAGTCTCTTCATCGTGTTTGCCTGTCCCGCAAGCTCTTCCGCAGCGGCAGCGCTTTCCTCGGAAGCGGCGGAGTTGTTCTGTGTAACCTCGGAAAGCTGCTCAACGCAGACATTTACCTGATTAACAGCCTCGGACTGATCGTGGGAATTTTTAGCAATATCATCAATAGATGTGATGATGTCATCGATGTTTGTAACAACGGTGTTCAGTGATTCGGCAGTCTGATTTGCGATCTGGGAGCCGTTCTCAACAGCCTCCATAGTTTTGCCGATAAGCGCCGAAGTGTTCTTGGAAGCCTCGGCGGATTTGGAAGCAAGGTTCCTTACCTCGTCCGCAACCACCGCAAAGCCCTTGCCTGCGTCACCTGCACGGGCAGCCTCAACGGCAGCATTCAGCGCAAGAATGTTTGTCTGGAACGCAATGTCCTCAATAGTCCTGATTATTGCGCTGATTTGGCTGGTGTTGTCGGTGATGTCCTTCATAGCGTCAAGCATATGGTTCATACGCTCGTTGCTGAGATTTGCCTCGCCGCCGATAGAGTTCATATTTTCGCTGACCTTTTCGGCACGCTCCGCATTTGTCTTTATCTGCTCGGACATCTCGCTTATGGTGGAAACAAGCTGCTCGATTGCGCCAGCCTGCTCGGTGGAGCCCGAAGCAAGTGCCTGTGCTCCGCCCGATACCTGATCTGCGCTTGTTGCCACCTGGTCTGCGGCACTGTCTATCTTCACAAGAGTGCTGTTAAGGGAAGCGGTGATGTTTTCAAGAGCAGCTTTCAGCTTTTCAAATTCACCCTTGTATTCCATTTCAAGGTTGATGTCAAGATTTCCCGAAGCTATCTTGTTCAGAACATCGGACATCTCGCTGATGTATCCCGAGTAATTTCTGAGCTGATCTGTGGTCTGGCTGATGCTGTCCGCAAGAATGCCTATATCATCGTTGGACTTGGTATTTACCGTAACATCAAGCTCGCCTGCCGCAACTCTCTGAGCGGCACGGTTGATATCACGGAGAGAGCGTGTCATCTTTACTGATACGAAAATAGCAACGGCTGCGGTAACGACTGCCACAATTATTACAGCCCCCAGCATAAGTGTGACCATATGAACAGACTGCTGTGAAAGCTCGGAGGATTCGGCTGTGAAAATGAGCTTCATACCGTTGTCAAGAGTGCTGAACACCGCACTTCTTTTTGCGCCGCTTATATTGCATACAACAGGTTCGGGACTTGCCTCTTCCGAAAGAGCGCCGATAAGCGAATCGGAGGAGCAGTATTCTTCAAGCCCTGTGCCGAATGTCATATCATTGCCGTACATAACGCTGTTGCTGCCGTCAATTATAATGGGCATTCCCGTTTCATATACATTGGATTCTTCCGCAATGTTCTGTATTATGGTAAAGTCGATGTCCATACCCACAATGCCAACATTCACGCCGTCGCTGAACAGCGGAACAACATAGGATATCATATATATTCCCACGTTTTCGTTAAGATACGGGTTCATCCAGGTAGGACCGCCGTTGTTTACGGGGGTGTAGTACCAGCCCACGTGAGCGATATCAGTCTTGTCAAAGGTGCTGAAATCGGTGGGTGTCACGCTCTGAAAGGCTTCACTCGTGCTGTTTCTTGTCAGGAACAGACCCGATGTAGGCTCGGTGAAATCGGGGTTGTATCTTATGTATGCGCATATTGCGCCGTCAGTGTTGCCTGCGGAGCTGAAAAGAACCTGCTCAATGTCATCGGTGTACTCCTTAACATAGCTTTTGTCTGTCTTGAATTTGTTAAAATCGTCAAGATTGCCCTGAGCGACCTCAGCCACCGTATCAACTGACTGCTCGATCTTGCTCAGATATGCGTTTATGTCAGAGCTTATGCCGCTTTCGGTGGCGAGCATAATTTTGTCGGTATCCTCATTTAAAGCGGTATTAGCGCTTAAATTGCCGAGAGTACCAACCGCAATTGAGGCGATAGTCGTGCAGGCAGCCGCCATAATGCTTATTTTCTGGGTGATAGTCATAAAAAATACCCCTCCGAATGTTTGATAACATAAAATAAAGCTATGAAGCCGTAAAGCTAAAGCTATAAAGCTAAAGCTATAAAGCTAAAGCTTTTGACAATATTATACAGCAAATGACATAAAAAGTCAATATTATATATAGTATCAGATATTAAAAAAACGTGAACTCCCCCAAACGGAAGTTCACGTTTTGTCTGCTTTATGCAATACATATTTCCTTTACTCTGCCGTCATCGGGAACTTTTATCACCGAGCATATCCTGTCTGCGATGTCTTTTGAATTTAAAACCGTGATGTCGGAGCTTATGTCAGTGTCTGCAAGCTTAAAAATATCCTTTACCCTGTCGTTATAACCCGATTTTACCCTTGCAAAAAGTCTGAAACCGCATAAGCCCTTTTTTTCGATAAACTGTCCGCAGCCCCAGTATGCCCCGGTTATCTTATCGCCGTCATAAACAGCCGCCAGCATATAGTAAAGATGATTTTTGTCCAGACGGTACCTGAGCAGCCTTGCGTCCTCAGAGTCACTGATAATGTAATTTTTATAATTTGATCGGAACTCACAGTGCTCACCGTATGAATCCTCAAAAGCCCTGACCTCATCGGAACCCGCCTTTAATCTGATTATGACCGTATCTTCTTTTTTCATATCCCATATCCCTTTCACGGAGCTGCTTGTGCTGTAAATATATGTTAATTATGGCATATGATACTGCTTTAATATACAAAAATCCGACAAACAACGATTTTAGAGGAATAAAATGCATTCTGCGGGAAATGTGTTATTCGGTTTTCATACTAATAACCAATTGTTCTATAGATAAAGCCGACAGATGAAATAAGCCCAGTCTAGGAAAGCGACTGCAGGCGGG
>CAKSPU010000020.1 GCA_934486875.1 uncultured Oscillospiraceae bacterium | reverse complement strand
AGAGGGGGATATGCTACGCTCCGTATTTTTGTTGGGTTTAGTGTCCTTCCCCCTCTCCTATGGTTGTCCCTTTGCATACTCGCTAACAAATCCAAGCAAAATTATAAATCAACCCAAACAAATCAATCAAGTTCCGCATTAATCAGAGCGGGACGGGAAACCCGTCCCCTACAGATATATATGAATCAATACAACCAAATTCCAATTTATCATTCACACAAGCTAACGTTACCGAGCCACAAATAAGAGATTTATCTCTAAAAACTTCAACGAGGTGGCTGCGGCGACACGCCGCCAAATTCCAATTTATCACTCGGATAATTTACCCGTATAAAACACAAAAGCTTCGGAACGAACCGCTCCGAAGCTTTTTATTTATCTTATCTCTTTTTGATATTGCTTGAATAATAAGTATTCACCGCTTCATTCTTTATAAGAATGAGAATGGAGATAACGTTCAGGGCAACTGCACCAATGCCGAAAAGGATATGTATGATGCCGTCCTGAATGCTGTTGTGGAGGGTGAAGAGCACAAGTCCCGGACCTGCGTAAACCAGTGCCATAATACCGTAAAGCGCCACCGCAAGCATTTTTACGTGCTTTGACTTCACAAGCAGGAGAAGTGCGCCGAGAAGCATAAAGGGCGCTGAATACTTAAACAGCTCCTCATAATCGCCCCAGCCCAGTGAAAAGAAGCATATCGCCGCAGATGCAATGCCCATAAGTATGGGTATGACCGAAATCGCAAAGCCCTTTTTCGCTATTTTCAGACGCTTTTCTTCAAGAAGTCTGTTGGCGATGTTCTGGCTTGCTCTTGCGTTGAAATTCTCGGGGCGCTTGCCGAGATCTTCGTTCAACCTCTGGCGGAGAACTCTCTTCTGGTCATCATCAAGCTGTTCCTTTAACAAAAGATCCTCAGCCTGTGCCTCGGGAGCCTTGTATTCACTGCTCAGGTCATCAAGAACAGGTCCGCTGCCGACTTCCATAGAAAGGTCGCTCATCTTGATGGCTTCCTGCATATTCCTTGCGGATTCCTCACGTCCCGAACGGATAGGCTTCACGGTGGCGGCAAGGTCTTCAAGCACAAGGCTTTCCTTGTCAGGCTCTGCATCAAGATCATATTCATCGGAGAAATCAAAGGTATCATCAGTGTGATCGTCCTCTTCAGGCTCCTGCTCAATAACGATATCCTCTTCCTTGGGCTTTTCCTCTTTCTTTACCTCGGGAAGAGGGGGAAGCTCAAGATCATCATCTGTGTCAATGCTGTCAAGGTTGTCGGGAGCTTCATATTCACTTGCATTTTTAAGCGTATCGGCGGGAACATCTTCCTTTATCGCATCAAGGCTGTTGTCCACTGTTTTTTCGGGAAGAGGAGGGAGCTCTGCATCAATTTCCTTGTCGGAAAGCTCCTTGTCTACCTTTTCAACAGTCTCCCCCACCTTTACGGGGCGCTTGGGGAGAGGGGGAAGCTCAAAATCGTCTAACATATCTGTATTTACATTCAGTATATCATTCTCGGGCATAATTTAAACGTTCCTTTCAAAATGAAATCAGTCGCCTACGGTAATTGCTTCGGGGAATACGTTTGAAGTGCTGTCCTGCATAAAGGTGGTATTTACATAGCCACGTATGATCGCACCGTCAATAACGGAGATAGTGGAAGCGGTAATGTCGCCCACGATAATGGCATCGTTCTTGAACTCAGCCTTGCCGCCGACCTCAACATTACCCTGTATCCTTCCGTTAAGGTCAAGATACTGGGTGTCGATATCGCCCAGAAGAATGCTGTCGTGGTCTATCTGCACCTGTCCCTTGGAGGAAATGCTGCCCTGCATCTGTGCCCCTGCCATAACGGCGTTGTTGCACTCAATGTTGCCCACCACCTTGCCCGAAACGGCAATGTTCTTGGTGAGCTTGATATTCCCCTGAACGCTGCCCTCAACGTTGATATTGGCAAAGGAGCTGATATCACCGCTTATGCGGGTGTTGCGGGAAATTACCGTTGTTTCCTCGGTCTCGTAATATGGTGTCTCGGGAGGTCTGCCGCCACGGAATGCGGAGCCGCCGGAGGGTGTTCTCGGGGGAGGATTATATCCGCCGCCGCCATAACTCGGACGGGTCACGGGAGGGGGCGGAGGAGGAGGGGGCGCAAAGCCGCTGTCAGCAGCTGTCTGATACTCAAACCTGCCGTAATTGTCCGCCTGCCCGGGAGCTGCCGCTTCGGGAATGCCCGCACCTGAGCTTACATCTTCTCCGAACGGGTCGGCGGAGGGCTGATTATGTACCGCCTGCCTGAACTCATCTGCCGAGGGCATAGACTCGGGTGCGCTGCCCGTTCCCGAATAGTCGGTCCCGTAGCTTTCAGCCGCAGCAGTTTCCGCAGAGGGGGCAAGGCTTTCACCGAAACCGCCTGGAACGGCAGCCTCGTCCATAAACTTATCCACCTCGGTCTTTTTGCGGGAGCCCTTGGAAAGGTTATCGCCTACAAGACCGTCTTTTTTCAGTATTTCTTTAACGGCCTGATTAAAGTTATCCTTTAAGCTCATTTTATTTTATCTTCCTTCCTTCAAAAAGGTCTTTTTATATCAATGTGCTGTCTGTGTAAGCCTTGAATGAATATCCCTTTGCGGTCATATCCGAAATGATGTCCTCAACGGTATAGACTGTATTTGTGTCATCGCTGCCGCCGTGGAGAAGAACAACGCTGCCCTTTTCAGCGACCTTGTTGCGGAACACTCTTGATGTTACTCTGTCATAGATCTCCTGCCAGCCGCTGTCGGGGGCGGTATCATCGGAGGCAACATTATATTCGCAGTAAACAAAGCCCCTTGAAGAAAGCTCTGTTATGATAGCCTGTCTTGTTTCGGCGGTCATATCCGCAGTGTCGGGTATCCTGTACAGGACGGGTGATGCTCCCGATATTTCCGATATGCCGTTAAAAAGGTCATTGAAATCCGCAAGATAGCTCTGTGCGTCGGAATATGACCTGTCCGCTCCCGCAAGCACTCCGATGGAATTTCCTCTCGATACCGCAAGACGGACTATATCCCCGTTATCGTCGGTCACATCGGCAGTGTCAAGGAAAAAGGCAGCCTTTGCGTTCTGTCTGTCAAGGATAATGAGCAGGTCTCCCATATTGGGTGAGGGGTCGCCCTCAAAGGTGAGAAAAACGTCATTCGGTGCCGCCTGAACGGTGCTGCCCGAAGCCGTAACGGAAAGCTCGGGATAAAGCGATGAGATGTCATCGGCAATGGCAGCCGAAGCTGTTGTCTCTGTGGGTACGGTCTCGGAAACAGTGCTGCTTTCCGAAGCAGTCTCCCCGGTGTCCGTGGGGATCGTTACGTCCGCAGGAACATCGTCCTCAGCCGCACCGATATTGCTGCCTCGGTAAAGAACGGCTCCGATCTCCTCAACGGTATAGCCGTCGGCGGTCATCTCGGAGATGTATTCCTCGATAGTCTTTGATTTATCGCCGCCGTTTTCAAGCTTGTGGCACTTTATTCCGAAAAACACTGCCAGCAGCGTTGCAATGCCTATCCAGCCGAACACCACTGTCAGAATAAGATGTCTGAAAAATTTAACGCTTCCGAAGTACATATATCAAACATTCGGGCAGAACACCCGCACTCCTTTCGGCATATATGACCCCGCCGCAACGGGGCTTCTGTCATCAGAACAGATATACTCAATATTAATAATACACCTTTTTCACGGTTCTGTCAACAGAATATGAGCAAAAAAATTTGCCAAAATGCGTCACAAAGAGAAATATAGGCAGATGCATTTTAATCTGATTTTAATGCTGACACCCGATGTTTTTAATGCTGATATGGTATAGTTACAGAGTTGCCTGACAAGGCTGTGGGATATTCCCAAAAATACGCCTGAGGTATGGAAAAATTTGTACACAAATACGGTTGCAAAAATTTTTTCGGTGTAGTATTATTGTATTATAACAGTAATACAAGCAAAGGAGGGCGGAAATGCACTGGGTATTCACGTCCGACTCACCCATTTATCTCCAGGTGGTAAGACAGCTGGAACAGATGATAGCTTCGGGAATACTTGCTCCCGGCGACAGGCTCCTGTCGGTCAGAGAGTTTGCGTCTCAGGCAAACATCAACCCCAACACTATGCAGAAAGCCCTCACGGAGCTTGAGGACTGCGGCATAGTTTACTCAAAAAGGACCTCGGGGCGGTTCGTCACCGACGATACCGAAAGGATATCACAGCTGAGGGAAGAACTGGCAGAAAAAGAGATAACCGATTTTCTCACGGCTATGAAGCGGCTTGGGTATTCGGACACGGAAGCAGGCAGGCTCGTCTGCGAAAGAGCCGTAATTACTGAAGGAAAGTAAAGTTCAAGAAAGGACACGTGTTATGAGCAAAACAAAAACAGCAGGCAAGAAAGGTTCAAAGATCAAGATCATAATCATCGTCGCCGTACTGGCGCTTATCGCCGCATTCATCTTTATGCTGGTGCAGAGCGCTTCGATGATGTCGGGAATGACAATGGCTGAGACATTCCCCCTTGAAAAGAAAACTATCGAAAACAAGGTCTCCGTCAGCGGAATAGTTGAGAGCCGTAATTTCAAGCAGGTGGCTTCAAATCTCACATATAACGTTGAGAGCGTTAATGTTGAGGTGGGCGACACGGTAAAGGCGGGAGATATCCTTGCGGTTCTCGATTCAAGCGATCTTCAGGATCAGATACTCCAGCAGCAGAGCGCTCTTGACAGCAGCAATGTGAACACCGAATATTCTCTCAGCACCGCCGAGAAGAATTACAATGATGCTCTGGCGCAGATAAATGACGGTTCATATCCCGAGATAAGAAATGCAAAGCTTTCTCTTGACAATGCCGAGGAGGCTCTCAGAAAGGCTCAGGAAAAGTACGACGAGCAGCTTGAGATACAGGGCAGCGACCGTGACAGCCAGCTCGTGAGCGCACAGAAGGCAGTTGAATCCGCAAAGTATGAGCTTGACTGCGCAAAGGACGATTACCTTGAAGCAAAAAATGACAGCGACACTGAGGATTACAGCGACATCAAGGAGCTTAAAAAGGCTTTTGATGACGCAAAGAAGGAGTACAACACCCGCTACAGCAGCATAAAGAGCGAGGAGCTGAGAAAAGCAAGGGAAGCTTATGAAGCAGCTCTTTCCGACTATACATATTTTTCCTCAATGCTTTCTTATGATTCATCTTCCGTTTCCACAGCTTCCGTGAACGATGCTCAGCAGAGACTTTCGGACGCAAAGACAAAGCTTGCGGAGCTTGAAGCAAAGTATGATGTAAAGACCACCGAGGATACCTACGAAAATGCTCTTGAAGCTTACACCAAGGCAAAGGCTGACATCGACTCCAAGAACTCCGTTGCCCTCAAAAATGCAGAGCGCACCTATGAGCGTGCAAAGGTAAGCTACGAAAATGCACAGAACACCCTTAAGTCCATCGAGGACGGCAATGACACATCTATCAAGAGCTACAAGGAAGCTGTGGACGATGCTCAGACAGCCGTTGACACCGCAAGGGAAAGCTATGACCTTGCTATTAAAAATGCAGATTCCTCCCTCGCATCACTTAAGGCACAGGCTGACAGAGAAAAGGTGCTTTCGGGAAATGATTCCCAGCTCATTAATCTTGAAATTCTCAAAAGCAAGCTTGATGACTGCGTTATCAAGGCTCCCTGCGACGGTACGGTAACAGCCGTGAACACCACCGAGGGCGCTGCCGCAACAGGCACAATGTTCATCATCGAGGACCTTGACAATCTCAGAATGAAAGCCACTGTAAAGGAATATAGCATCAGCAGTCTTAAGCCCGATATGAAGGTGACTGTAACTATCCCCTCCCTTAACAATGAAGAATTTGACGGCGTTATCAGCAAAATAGCTCCCACAGGCATTAAGGCTGCCGACGGAAAGAGCGACGGCACCGCTTCCTTTGAGGTGGAGATAAATATCCACGGCACAAAGGACAAGGGCGTGCTTATCGGTATGAACGCAAAGTGCTCCGCTGTTACAGGCAGTGCGGAAAATGTCTATGCAGTCACATATGACGCTATAGTCGAGGATTCCGACGGTCAGAGCTATGTTTACACCGCCGATATGGTAGAGGGCGGCAACGGCACTGCCACCGCAAGAAGAATAAACGTTGAAACAGGCTTTGAGAGCGATGCTGAGGTGGAGATAATCTCAGATGAGCTGACAGACGGTATGGAGCTTATCTCCAACGCAGGCGACCTTACCGACGGCGGACTTGTTATCATCACAAGTGCTCTGGGTGATGCTGTTCAGAGCGCAGCCGCCGCATCGGCAGAATAACGGGGTGACCGGAATGAAGAAAGACATCACCCCTCCCGTTTACGGCTACGGGAACAGTGCCGTGCCCGAGGAGGCTTCAAAATACGTTATCTGCGCAAAGGATATCGTCAAAAGCTTCTATCTTGGCACTCCAAATGAGCTTGAAATCCTCCACGGTATGACCTTCAACGTCCCCAAGGGCGAGTTTGTGTCCATCGTCGGTCAGTCGGGCTCGGGCAAATCCACACTTATGAACATTATCGGCGCTCTTGACCGCCCCACCTCGGGCAGCTATTTCCTTGACGGCATTGACGTTTCAAGAGCAAACGACAAGGAGCTTTCCGCTATCAGAAACAAGCAGATAGGCTTCGTTTTCCAGACCTTCAACCTTATCGCAAGAACATCGGCTCTCAAAAACATAGAGCTGCCGATGCTCTACGGCGGAGTTCCCGCAAAGCAGCGTAAGGAAAGGGCAAGGGAGCTTCTTGAAACAGTTGAGATGACAGACCGTGCAAATCATATGCCAAATGAGCTTTCGGGCGGTCAGAAGCAGCGTATCGCAATTGCAAGAGCTATGGCGAATGACCCTGCAATAATCCTTGCCGATGAGCCTACGGGCGCTCTCGACAGCAAAACAGGCAGACTCGTTATGGATCTTTTCCACAAGCTCCACAAGGAGCAGGGCAAGACTATCGTCCTCATCACCCATAACAACGAGCTTGCGGAGGAAACGGACAGGATAATCACCATCTCCGACGGCAATATCATCGGGGACACGGGAAACCGCAATAAAACTAAGGAGGCGGAGGCATAATGGGATTTCTTGAAAACATAGCTCTCGCTTTCTCGGGACTTCGCTCCAACAAAATGAGAGCATTCCTCACGATGCTGGGAATAATCATCGGTATCGGCTCGGTAATTGCCATAAGCACCCTGGGAAGCATTATGGAAAACAGCGTAATGGACATCTTCAACTCTCAGGGCGGCGCAAATCTCGTTGGCTTTCAGCTTTCTATGAAGGACAATGCCGCAAGAGATTATTATATGGACGAGGATCTGCTGACAGGTGAAATGATAAATGACGTTGAGCAGAAATTTGCCGATGATATCGACGTTACGGTTCTGAATGCAGGCACCTCATCAGGCAAAATGAATATCCGCCGCAAGGATTATGACATCACCCTTTACGGAGTAAATCCCGGATACATCAGACAGAGTATGCAGAAAATGGTGGCAGGACGATACATCACCGCAAAGGACTGCGAACAGTACCGCAGCACAGGCGTTATCTCCGACAAGCAGGCAAGAAAGCTTTTCGGCTCTGAAAGAGGTGCTGTAGGCAAGACCATATCCGTTACGGTAAGCGACGGAAATATGATCGACCTTACTATTGTAGGCGTTTATCAGTACCAGCTGTCGGGAATGATGTCGGCAATGGTGAATATGATGGGCGATGACTGGAACGGCGAAATTTATATGCCCTACACCACCTACAACCGCTTCCAGGGCATAAACGACGACCGTTTTTTCTACTTCAATGTAAACACCAAAACGGGCGTTGACGCTGACAGCTTCTGCAAAGATGTTCAGAATTATCTGAACAATACCTATTACCGTGACAACGACTCAATGGAGATTTTCTACCAGACCGCTCAGTCACAGATGGATATGATAGGCGAGGTGCTCGGAATGCTCCAGCTTGCCATTTCGGTAATTGCGGGAATTTCCCTTCTCGTAGGCGGCATCGGCGTTATGAACATAATGCTGGTTTCCGTCACGGAGAGAACCAGGGAGATCGGCGTAAGAAAGGCTATGGGCGCACCCAATTCCGCCATAAGAATGCAGTTTATCGTTGAGTCCATAATCATCTGCCTTATCGGCGGCGTTATCGGCATTGCTTTCGGAATACTTCTCGGAAATATTGCGGGACTTATCGTAGGGACCACGGCTTCGCCGTCCATCGGCTCCATAGTGCTTGCGGTAGGCTTCTCAATGGCAATAGGCGTATTTTTCGGCTATTACCCTGCAAACCGTGCGGCAAAGCTCGACCCTATCGAGGCTCTGAGATACGAATAAAAGTTAATATGCACTGTCCGGGATCCGGGGAGTGCATTTTGTCTGTCAAAGGAAATAACGGGATCGTGCAAAATATTCAAAGCAGCTCCCCCAAGCTGTTTTCGGAAATTTCACAGACACATTTTTTGCTTCCCTGTTTGACAATATCTGCAATATGTGATATAATGACTATATCATTTATGCTCTGAAAGGAAGTTAATTTAATATGAAGGATACAAGCACCTACGAATCCCCTTTCTGCACCCGTTACGCAAGCAAGGAGATGCAGTATATTTTCTCCGCCGACAAGAAGTTCACCACCTGGAGAAGACTCTGGGTAGCTCTCGCAAGAGCCGAAATGAAGCTGGGTCTCCCCGTTACTCAGGAGCAGGTAGATGAGCTTGAAGCAAATATCGACAACATCGACTATGAATGTGCCGCAGAGCGTGAAAAGCTCGTCCGCCACGATGTTATGGCTCACGTTTATACCTACGGTCAGGTATGCCCCAAGGCTGCGGGCATCATTCACCTTGGTGCTACCTCCTGCTATGTCGGCGACAACACCGACATCATCGTTATGAGAGACGCTATGCAGGTAGTTCTCAAAAAGCTTGTTACAGTTATTGCCCAGCTTTCCGCATTCGCTGAGAAATACAAGGATATGCCCGCTCTGGCATACACACACCTCCAGCCCGCACAGCTCACCACCGTTGGCAAGAGAGCAACTCTCTGGATAAATGAGCTTCTTATGGATCTCGATGAGCTGGAATACCGCATCAAAAGCCTCAAACTTCTCGGCTCCAAAGGCACAACAGGAACACAGGCTTCCTTCAAGGAGCTTTTCGAGGGCGATTCCTCCAAGGTCAAGGAGCTTGAAAGAATGATAGCTGAGGAAATGGGCTTCGACGCTGTTGTTCCCGTTTCGGGTCAGACCTATTCGAGAAAGATAGATTCCCAGATAATAAACACTCTCGGCAACATCGCTCAGTCCGCTATGAAGTTCGCAAACGATATGAGAATACTCCAGAACTTCAAGGAAATGGAAGAGCCCTTTGAGAAAAATCAGATCGGTTCCTCAGCAATGCCCTACAAGAGAAATCCTATGCGCTGCGAGAGAATAACCGCCCTTGCAAGATACCTTATGATAGACACCCTGAACCCTGCATTCACCGCAGGCACACAGTGGTTCGAGAGAACTCTCGATGACTCCGCAAACAAGAGAATTTCCGTTGCAGAGGGCTTCCTCGCCTGCGACGCTATCCTCAACATTATGATAAACGTGACCGCAAATCCTGTGGTATATCCCAAGGTTATCCGCCAGAGAATTATGCGTGAGCTTCCCTTTATGGCTTCCGAGAACATTATGATGGACGCTGTTAAGAAGGGCGGCAACCGTCAGGAGCTTCACGAAAAGATCCGCACCTACGCTATGGAGGCAGGCAAGCAGGTCAAGGAAGAGGGTCTCGAAAACGACCTTATCGAACGTATCCTTGCAGACCCCTCCTTCGGTCTCAAGCGTGAGGATATCGAAGCTGTTCTTGTTCCCGAAAACTACACGGGCAGAAGCTCCGAGCAGGTAACAGAGTTCCTTGCAGAGTGCGTAAAGCCTGTTCTTGACAAGTACAGCAGCCTTACCCACGAGTCCGCAGAGATAAACGTTTGATACTAATAATTCTCCGTCCTGTCACAAGGCAGGGCGGATTTTTTGTCTATATGCACAAAAACAACAGCGATATTTATTGATATGTTATGTTTTTTCGTGGTTATCCACAGAAAAGCCGCCGTATTTTGGGACTTTACAAAATCACGAAAATGTTATATAATAGTATTGATTATTGTTACCGATTTCAGATAGAAAGGGTCATGCCAATGTTTTTTGATGTGGATAAAAAATATGCCTATACAGGGGACGATCTCGGAGCAAATTATTCCAAGGACAAAACCGTTTTCAAGCTGTGGTCTCCTCTTGCAAACGATGCGGCAGTGCTTTTGTACAGGACCTGCACCGATGAAAAGCCATACCGCCGTATGCCTATGGAAAAAAGCAGGAACGGCGTATGGGAAAAGGTGGCTCACGGCGACCTGAACGGCGTTTATTATACCTATGAGATCCGCCACGACGATATCACGCAAGAGACCATTGACATCTATGCCCGCAGCGCAGGGGTAAACGGCGTTATGGGTATGGTAATTGACCTTGAAGAAACAAATCCCGCAGGCTGGCACAACTATCACCCCGCACCTATGAACTCCTATGCGGACGCAGTTATCTACGAAATGCACGTCCGTGACTTTTCTGTTGACAAGAGCGGCAATTTCTGCTACAAGGGCAGATTTCTCGCCTTTGTGGAAAAAGGACTTGTAAATGACGCAGGCGACAGCGTGGGCATCGACCACTTAAAGGATCTCGGCATCACCCACGTTCATCTTATGCCCTGCTTTGACTTCCAGACCGTTGATGAATCCGAGATACACAAGCCGCAGTTCAACTGGGGCTATGACCCGCTTAACTTCAATCTTCCCGAGGGCTCATATTCCACAAATCCCTATGACGGACGGGCAAGAGTGGCTGAGTTCAAGCGCCTTGTCCACGCCCTCCACTGTCAGGGAATAAGAGTGGTAATGGACGTGGTGTATAACCACACCTTCGCCACTGCGGACTCCCCCTTCAACAAGACCTTCCCTAAATATTTCTACCGTCTCTGGGGCGCTCACGGCGAGTATTTCTCAAATGGTTCGGGCTGCGGAAACGAGATCGCCACAGAGCGCATAATGGTAAGAAAATATATCATCGACAGCCTTATCTACTGGGCTACCGAATACAAGATAGACGGCTTCCGCTTTGACCTTATGGGTCTTTATGACATTGAGACCATAAACGAAGCATACGAGCGCCTTCACGCCATAAATCCCGACATAATTATGTACGGCGAGGGCTGGACAGGCGGAGATTCTCCACTTATCGACGCAAAGAGATGTATGAAGCTCAATGCCCGCCATACCCCCAACATCGCATATTTCAGCGATGATTTCCGTGACACCGTTAAGGGCAACAACTTTGAAAACAAGAGCCGAGGCTATGTAAACGGCGCTCAGGGCGTTGAGGATTACGTAAAGGAAATTATGTGCGGACGCATACCTCACCCCCAGATACCCAATCTCACAAAATATTCCTGGGCAGTTTCCCCCTGTCAGACCGTGAACTACGTTGAGGCTCACGATAATCTGACCCTCTGGGATAAGCTCGCCTACACAAATCCCACCGATTCCATTGAAGCAAGAAAGCAGATGGACAAAATGGCGGCGGCAATGGTATTCCTCTCACAGGGCATACCTTTCATTCAGGCAGGTCAGGAATTTCTGCGCTCAAAGCCCCTCCCCGGCGGCGCATATGACCACAACAGCTATCATTCCCCCGATATCGTAAACAGTCTCAAATGGAACAGAAAGAGCGAGTTCAGGGATGTTTACGAGTATTACAGAGGTCTTATCGAATTCAGAAAGGCTCACACCGCCCTCAGAATGTCCACCGTTGAGGACATCGGCAGAAATATGAAGTTCTTTGACCGTCTCCCTCAGAGAGTTATGGGCTTCGGGCTTTACAATGACTGCGAGCTTGAAGAAATGGTAGTTTTCCTGAACCCCTCTCCCGACCCCATAACGCTCCACGCTTTTGAAGAGCTGAATGTTTACATTGACGGCGAAAGGGCAGGAAACACTCCCCTTTACACCGTTAACGGCGATTACACCATAATGCCCCGTTCCGTAATGGTAATGGGCAGACCTTACAGCAAGGCTGAAAATATAAGTAAGTAAGATATAAGAAAGGACGAAAACAGAAATGAAAAGAATACTTGTCTGCGAGGACGAGGACGTTATAAGAGACTTTGTGGTAATTAACCTTAAAAGAGCAGGCTATGACGTAGTAGATGTTAACTGCGGCGAAAAGGCTCTTGAAGTCTTTAACGAGGAAAACGGCAATTTTGACATTGCCCTCCTCGATATTATGATGCCGGGCATCGACGGCTTTCAGGTCTGCAAGGAGCTGAGAAAAAAAAGCAGCACTATCGGCATAATCATGCTTTCCGCCAAAACTCAGGAAATGGACAAGGTAAGCGGTCTTATGCTGGGTGCCGATGACTATATAACAAAGCCGTTCTCCCCCTCCGAGCTTACCGCACGGATCGATGCGGTCTACAGAAGAGTAAGTATGTCCTTTGTGAAGGAGGAAAAATCCCCCATTATCACATCGGGTCCCTTTTCACTCAACACCAAGAGCAGAACTGTTGCCAAGAACGGCGAGAACATCGAGCTTACTCAGGTGGAATATCAGATACTCGAATACTTTATGAACAATCAGAACACCGCCCTTGACCGCACAAGTATCCTTAATCACATCTGGGGCGACGGCTATTTCGGTGACGACAAGATCGTTGACGTTAACATCAGGCGACTGAGAATGAAGCTGGAGGACGTTCCCTCCAATCCCAAGTATATCGCTACGATATGGGGCTTCGGCTACAAGTGGTGCGGCGACGGCAAGGCTGACGAGAAGAAATAATCAGGGAGGCGGCGGCAATCAGAAAGTCAAGAGCCACCATTACCCGAAGATGGCTTGTTAACAGCCTGGGCGCAATTTTTCTTGTGCTTATGAGCGTGCTGCTGGCGTTTTCGGTCTTTATCAATTTTTATTACTACAACTCTGCAAAGCAGTACATAAGCTCAAGGCTCAATATGGTCTCGGGAATGCTTTCCCAGTATTATGCGGACAATCCCTCCAGCTTCACCTCCGAGGTGCGCTCCATTGTGGAAAACTGGTCGGACAAGAACCGTATGGAGCTTATGACCGTAAGCGGCAGCGGACAGGTGTCAATGACATCATCGGGCTTTGCGCCCACCTTTGACGTTCTGACGCAGGATTATTACGATGCCCTTGAAAGCGGCAGCTCGGGCACATTCACAGGCAGGCTGCCCTCGGGAGAAAAGGTGATCGCCATAAGCATCGTAACCCCCGACACCGCAGGAGAGTTCAGCGTTATCCGTATTATGGCATCGACCGCAATGATAGACAGGCACATCGCATCTCTTATCATAATTGCGGCTGCCACATTCGGAGCGATACTTTCACTTATGATGTTTTCGGGAATGTATTTCGTAAAGTCCATCGTGCTTCCCGTAAGGCAGCTGGGAGCCACAGCAAGACGATATGCACGTGGAGATTTCTCGGTGAGAATGCCCGTTCAGTCCGATGACGAAATAGGTGAGCTTTGCGAGATAATCAACAAAATGGCAGATGAGCTTTCGCAGTCGGAGGCTATGAGAAACGAGTTCATCTCAGGCGTTTCCCACGAGCTGAGAACGCCCCTCACCGCCATAAAGGGCTGGGCGGAAACTATCGGCTCAATGCCCGATGACAGCGAAACTATCGTCAAGGGAATGCGGGTCATAACCTCGGAGACAGAACGCCTTTCCGAAATGGTGGAGGAGCTTCTCGATTTCTCCCGAATGCAGAACGGAAAATTCACCCTTACAAAGGGAAATGTGGACATACTTGCGGAGCTGGGCGATGCCGTGCTCATCTATACGGAAAAAGCGAAAAAAGAGGGCATCGAGCTTGTTTATGCCGAGCCTGAGGATCTGCCTGCGGTTTACGGCGACAGAAACAGGCTGAGACAGGTTTTTATAAATGTTATCGACAACGCAATAAAATACTCGGAAAAGGGCGGGCTTGTCACTGTTCAGGCTATCCTTGCCGATGAAAACAGGATAGAGATAGAGGTCAGCGACACGGGCTGCGGCATTTCCCCCGAAGATCTGCCCAAGATAAAGACGAAATTCTTCCGTGCAAACCACAACAAGCGTGGTTCGGGAATAGGTCTTGCGGTGGCTGACGAGATAATCACGATGCACAGCGGCACTCTTGAGGTTTTCAGCGAACAGGGTATGGGCACAACTGTGGTCATTATGCTGCCTGTGAAAAAATAATGCATTATTATCCCTGCTTTAAAGCGGGGATAAATTTCAGACCTCAGCAAAAATGCTGAAAGCTGAGGAAAAGCTTGTCATAAAACTGAGCTTTTGAAGCAGAAGTGAAGGATCTGCTGTCCTGTAAAACTTCCCGGCGGCAGATAACAGCCACCCCTTTTTTGCCCTGCAAAACCGCTTTATCACTGCGTTTGCGGTATTTTGCCCAAGGCTAATTATACGGATTTTGGAGTGGATTTTATGAAAAACAATTTAATTCAGATTTGGATTATTCTATTACTAATTTCAGCATTATTATATTTTTTCAGTAAAAATGTAGCATTAACTATTTTTATAAATTTTTTATTTGATAATATAATTTTCTTTGTTAATTATGGATCCTTAAAAGTGAATAAAGAAGGATTTATGGAACTTTTTTATATGTCTTTAGTAGCATTGAATAATTGTCTGGCAGTAATTATTTCCTTAAATTTTATTTTCCCTTATCCTGTTTTGCAATCTCCTGAAATTGAATTCACAGCTATATTATTAGTGATTATTTTTATTAACATTATTCAAATTATCATATATCCTTTTTGCCAAAGTTTGCATTCTTTGGATTATAATAAAAATATTTTTGCACCACTTATTGGCACACTCGTTTTTATAGTTGGTAAGATAATACTTGTTGATGTTTTAGTCCCTGTAACAATGAAAGGAATCCACTCTTTTGATAAAAACGTATGGTATATTTTTAATTTAGGAATAAGTATAGTTTTGGCAAGGTGTGTTTTCAAAATGATAAATAGCAAGGTAGATAAGCTATTATTTTATAGCTTGGTTATGCCGCACATTATCCTTGATCAATTAGCTTACTTTATTTGTTTTATAATATTTGCTTCCTTGATAAGTTAAAGACACCAAATCAGATAAAATTTGTAAAAGATTGTGTTATAAACCGCTTTATCACTGCGTTTGCAGAGTTTTGCCAAAGGCTAAAATTCTATAAAGGAGGGATACGCTTGCATAAGATGATACACTGCGACGTGAAAAAGCTTTCACGGGGTTTTGACAGGCTTATGTTTGCGGTGAATATCCCCTCACTTACCGCAATAGCGGCACTCAGTATGATATATCTGCTGATAATACGCCGTGGAGTTCCCGATGATTTTTTCAGGCTGTTCATTGCCTGCTTTTTCTTCACCTGTGCATACAGCTTTGCCGCTTCCCTGCTTGTGGCGGTGATATCGAATCTCAGGCTTGCGGGGCATAAAAAATACACCTACATCGAAATTCTGGGAGAGCAGCTTGTGGTGTCACGATACGTCCGCAGCTCTGCGGGAGACAATGGACTTTATGCATACCGCAGGCTGTGGGTAATGGATCTCAGCGATGTGGAGCAGGTGACGTGCAGGCGTGACAGCGTGATAATCAAGGGCAAAGCACGCTATTTTGAAGAGCCTGCCAAATGGCTCGACTACAAATGCACCGAAAACGGACGTGCTGATTTTGACTATGGCTGGTACAACGAATACGGCGGCACCGAAGTCACTCAGGCAGCATTTCCCGACAGCTTTTTCTATGCGGAAAGAATTGCGCAGAGGATAATTTTCTGCTCCGAAAAGCAGAAAAAGCGTGAGATAAGGCGGCGGGAATTCAGGCAGCATATGCTTGAAACAGCCGCCCGGCGGAGGACAAGAAAAAAGCCCAAGGAAAGGGTTTTCCGTGGGTACGAGATAGAGCGGAATTTTTAGGCGGGGTGTTTGACACTTTTGTGAGGTGACGATATGACTGAGCTGACACAGTGGGTAATCAGCATAATTATTTTTGCGGCAGGAGCATTTTTCTGGGTGATAACATATATCGCCGCACCTTTGCAGAGCAGGAAAGAGCATAAACATATTTCAGGCGTTCCGGGAACAGCTTTTGTCATCTTTCTTCTTGGAGGGCTGTTGTCGCCCTGCAAATGGCTGGCTCTGCTATGCCTTATTGATTTCAGCGTTACAGTGCTTCCGTTTTATTTACTGACAGAGTTTATTAAGAAAAAGCTGCATAAGGATATGTGAAAGCAAGTAAATCGCTTGTTCTTTGGCTTGTTTGGGCGAAATATTACGAATGGTTTTATATTGGTACAGAAAAGTGGGAGTTAGTTTTATGAATAAGAAATACAAATACAGATGTCCCTGGTGCGGTGAAACAGTATTACCTCCCTCCGAAAGATTTTTTACAGTAAAGAAGTGCGGTAAATGTGAACATTATTATAGCTATTATTGGTCTGTCCGGCTTATTATATGGGAAGCAGCAGCAATTTTATGCCTTTGTGCAAGTATCAGGATCATGGTAATTTCTCTCGTTAATGGTCAGGTGTTTCCAATTCTTTTTGCAGTGCTCTCTTTAGGGTTATTTCCCGACTTCTATTTTAAAAAGATGTTAAAAAAAGCCAAAAGCTCAAACACTATTGATGACTTGAAATCATGGAGGATAAAATTTAAAACAGACTCATCATCAAGATTTGTGTTTGTAAATAATGCTATATTTCCAATAGAGTTTATTTCTGCTGATAAAAAATTAATATCAGAAAAATGTTATGTGCGTATTTCGCAGGTTTGCAGAACAAAAAATGAGATCGACTGTGTTATTTCTGAGCTGAATTTTAATAGAATACAAGAACAATATAAATATGATTGCTTCAAAATATATGTTCTTGATAACAAATACTTTAACGGCGAGTTTATATTTGAAAATGTCGAATAGACCGTAAATAAGCAGAAAAATGGCTATGCAAAAAATGCAGTCAGGCAAGACAGCGCTGAGGGGTAAAGCTATGGAAAAAAGAAAATACATTATTTTTTTCATTGTGTTCTCAATAGCTGTCTTTCTGTCTGTAGGAGTTTTGGGGATACAGAAATCAACCGTATTATCCGAAAGTGCTCCTCATTTTAACGGCAGCGAGCTTGAATACCAAACGGGAATATTTGATATTGTATCTGAAATTATTTTGTTTTTTTATGCTGCTCTATGGCTTGCCTCTGCTGTTCTATACGCCCTGTCATCTCAGAATAAAACGGTAAAGAAAATAATTGTTGTCCCTTGTATATTGCTTTTGGGAACAGTCACATTGTTTATTGCGGCTTTGTTGTATATCGGACCGACATATGACAGCTTTGAATATAACTACTGTCCCAAATATTATGTTGTATATGACAGGGATAAAACCGTTAAGCTGTTATTTGCAGAGGGAATGTATTCCTTTGATGCAAAAACTAAGGTTTATTTTCTTGATAGCAATGACAATGCTCATTTCATTGGGCAGTTCAGTGCCGAAGAGATGCTGCAGGGCGGCAAATATGATGTACTTTACCGGGACAATGCCGTTTCGTTCAGCTATAATTACGGAATATATGATGAAAACCATAACCCTGTTTATCATAATGTGACCTTTAATTTGCCTGAAACATAAGAAGCTTTATGAAAGCACGAAAAAAGCAAGAATACTCAAAATACTTATTCTATGGCTTGTTTGGGCAGAATACCGACGGTTCGGTATCGTTAGTTTTTGTGACTGATAAATCGGAATTATATTGGCTGATTTATAATTCTGTAGGGGACGGTTTTCCCGTCCCGCTTATCTATGTTTGATTAAATCGGGTATGTGTGTTTGATTGATTTGTTCGGATTAAGATTTAATTTTGTTCGGATTTGTTAGAGAGTATGCAAAGGGACAACCATAGGAGAGGGGGAAGGACACTAAACCCAACAAAAATACAGGACTTCCCCCTCTCCTAATGGTTTTCCCTCTGCACTCTCTTTCTTTTACCTCTCCCCTTTTCCCGTATTTTTACAGTTTTGCTTAAATATTTTTTATTGCGCACTACTTATATTTTTGTTCGGGTTTTTATACCTATTTCCTATCATCTATGGTTTCTAATCTAAATTATGGAGCATACGTCCACACGGAACGGTTTTGGTGTTAGGGCTTTTGAGTTTGTTCGTATTTTTTTTGACGCTTTTAAGCGTCAGAAAAAATTTAAGTTGCAAATAAGGAAATCCCTTATTTGGGTCTTTACTGTGTGGACGTATGCCCCATAGTTTAATTTAGAAATTGCAAATGGGAGGAAACAGGTGAAAGGTACGGAACAAAGCTATGTTATAGCAATAATAAAAATATATTCTTCCTATATGTAAAAATGCGGAAAGAGGGAGAGGTAAGGGAAAGAGAGTGCAGAGGGAAAACCTAAAGGGGAGGGAGAAATCCGCATTTTTGTTGGGTTTATTTTTTCTCCCTCCCCTTAGGTTGTCCCTTTGCATTCTATCTAACAAACCCGAACAAAATTATAAATCAACCCAAACACACCCCAATCAAATCAACCATAAGCAAGCGGGACGGGAAACCCGTCCCGCAATATATAACCAGCCAACATAGTCACAATTTATACACATCTCCCCCACAAACCACAAAGCCCCTGTTTCCGAAAATAATCGGGAACAGGGGCTGAATTTTTATATCACTTCTTCGCCGACTTGATAGCCGCTTCAAGGCTTCTGAGCCTTATCTTGACAGCGCCGAGATTGCTTATCTCGTCAATTTTCAGCTGAGTGTAGAACTTGCCCTTTGGTTCGAGTATGGAACGAACCTCGTCGGTGGTGACAGCATCAATGCCGCAGCCGAAGGATACAAGCTGTACAAGCTGCATATCGGGCTGAGTGGTCACATACTGCGCCGCACGGTACAGCCTTGAATGATACGTCCACTGGTTGAGAACGTGGAGCACGGGAGTCTCGGCAAGATGACATACAGCGTCCTCCGTGACAACCGCCATTCCGAGAGAGGTTATGAGCTTATGTATGCCGTGATTTATCTCGGGGTCAACGTGATAGGGTCTGCCGCTGAGGACGATAACAGGCATATTCTTCTTTCTTGCCTCTGCGATTATCTCCGCACCCTTGGCAATGACTTCCTCGTGATATTCCTTGAGATTTGCCATTCCAAGCTCCCAGGCTTCCTTCACATCTTTCTTTTTCAGATCATACTTTGCAAATATCTTGCAGGTAGTCTGAACGATGTGCTTTTCAAGGTTAACGTCCATATAGGGATAAAGGAAATTATTCTCATTGAGCTCGGGGATATTTGCCTTTAACAGCTCGGGATAATACGCAACAACGGGACAGTTGTAGTTGTTGTCCGAATGTCCCTCGTCAATGTTGTACGTCTCGCAGGGGTAGAAGATAAGGTCAACATTCTTTTCAAGGAGGTCAACAATATGTCCGTGAGCAAGCTTTGCGGGATAGCATACGGTGTCCGAGGGGATAGTGTGCTGACCCTTGAAATAAAGGTCTCTTGTGCTCTCTGCGGAAAGCTGTGTGGCAAAGCCCAGCCTGTGGAAGAAAGCAGTCCAGAAAGCAAGCTGATCGTAATAGCCCAGAACAAGGGGAATGCCGATTGTTGCGACAGGCTTCTCGGGAGCACCCTTGTCCGCAAGGCTGCGGATAAGCTTGTATTTGTATTCATAAAGGCAGGGAGCCTCTTCCTTTTTGGTGATTCCCGCACCCTTTTCGCAGCGGTTTCCGCTGATGAACTTGTGACCGTCGGAGAAGGTTATCATTGTGAGGGAACATTTTGCGGTACAGCCGCCGCAGTTGAGCTGGCGGGACTTGAATGAGAAACCGGCAAGCTTTTCGGGAGTGATAAGGTTTGTTCCGAGCTTGTTTTCCGCAGCGGCGGTCTCCTTTGCGTAAAGAGCCGCACCGAATGCACCCATAAGTCCTGCAATTGCGGGACGGACAACATCTCTGCCGATTTCCTGCTCAAAGGCTCTGAGAACGGCATCATTCAGGAATGTACCGCCCTGAACAACGATGTTCTTTCCCAGCTCATCTGCGGAATTTGCACGGATAACCTTGTAGATCGCATTCTTGATGATAGATGAGGACAGACCTGCGGAGATATCCTCAACAGATGCGCCGTCTTTCTGAGCCTGCTTTACGGAGCTGTTCATAAACACGGTGCAGCGTGAACCCAGATCAACGGGGCGCTCCGCAAAAAGTCCCAGCCTTGCAAACTCAGCGATATCATAGCCCATAGCCTGAGCAAAGGTCTGAATGAATGAGCCGCAGCCCGATGAGCAGGCTTCATTGAGCATAATGCTGTCGATAGCGTGATTTTTTATCTTGAAGCACTTGATGTCCTGACCGCCGATGTCGATGATGAAATCAACGTCGGGACAGAAATATGATGCAGCCTTGTAATGGGCAACGGTCTCGACCAGACCGTAATCAACGCCAACGCCCGCCTTGATAAGATCCTCGCCGTAGCCTGTTACGGCAGATGCACGGATAGCGATCCTGTCGCCGATAAGGCTGTAAATTTCCTTGAGCTGTGCGGTAATGACATTAAGGGGCTGACCCTTGTTGGAAACATAGTGCTGATAAAGGAGCTTTCCGTCGGGGGTTATGAGCACAAGCTTTGTGGTGGTCGAACCTGCATCGATACCGAGATATGCCTCGCCCTCATAGGTCCTGATGTCCTCGAAAGGCAGATCGTGCCTGCCGTGACGGGCGATGAACTCGTCATACTGAGCCTGATTTTCAAAAAGTCTCCTGCCTGTGATGATGTCGTCATTTACCTTGGCGGACTTCATCTTCTCAACAATCTCCGCCGCACTGAACACCTCAGGCTCGGATTCAGCGGCATAAAGCGCACTTCCGTATGCCATAAAGCACTGTGCATTTTCGGGGAACACCGCATTTTCATCGGAAAGCCGGAGTGTGTTCACAAAAGCCTTTCGCAGTCCCTTGATGAATGTGAGAGGACCGCCCAGGAAAAGCACCTTGCCCTTTATCTCCCTGCCCTGTGCAAGACCCGAAACGGTCTGGTCAACAACGGACTGGAAAATGGAAGCGGCGATATCCTCACGTCTTGCGCCCTGATTTAAAAGGGGCTGAATGTCGGATTTTGCGAAAACGCCGCAGCGTGATGCAATGGGATAGAGCTTCTCAGCCTTTGAAGAAAGCTCGTCCATCTCGTCAACGGTGATGCCGAGGAGGGTCGCCATCTGGTCGATGAACGCACCCGTGCCGCCTGCGCAGGAACCGTTCATACGCTGCTCTGTGCCGCCTGTGAGGAAGATTATCTTAGCGTCCTCGCCGCCAAGCTCGATAACGCAGTCAGCGTCGGGGTAGTCCTTTTTAACGGAGATAAATGCGCTGTGTACCTCCTGAACAAAGGGAAGCCCCGCAGCTGTGGCAAGTCCCAGACCAGCCGAGCCTGTTATGGCAAGGCGGAACTGTGCATCGGGAAATTCCTTTCCTATCTCAGCCACCTGCTCGGTGGCAGTCTCACGAACCTTTGAGAAATGACGCTGATACTTTGCGTGGATTATTTTTCCCTCTTCATCGAGGATAACTGTTTTAACTGTTGTCGAGCCGATATCCAGACCCAGTGAATATATTTTTGACATCAGATCTTTCCTTTCTTAAAAAAGCTGTGCTGTTGTCAGCCGTTTACCTTTGCCTTTATATCCGCCGCAATATCCTCGGGTGACCTGCTGCCGTCAGCTTTTACCTGAGAATGTGCAAGATAAAGAGGCACTCTGTCATTGTATATCTCTTCAAGGGATTCCTTGGTATTCGCCATAACTATAGGGCGGTTGGTGTCGCCCGAGATCCGATCGTAGCACACGTCGTATGGCACATCTATGTAGACCACCGTGCCGTATTTTGCGGCAGCTTCGGCGTTTATGTCCTTCAGCATCGCACCGCCGCCGCAGGAGATGACTCCCCCTGCCTTTCCGAGCTCCGCAACTGCCTCAGTCTCCATTCTCCTGAAAGCGTCCTCGCCCTTTTCGGCAAATATCTGCGGAATGCTCATACCCGCCTTTTTCTCGATGTATGCGTCCATATCCTCGTAGCCAAGCTCCAGCATATCAGCCAGAACCCTGCCCACGGTGGTCTTTCCGCAGCCCATAAATCCGCATAAGTAGATCGTCATAAATGCTTCTCCTCTGTGTTTCAAATTTCAATGCTGTCACCGAAATCATCGGCGGAATATTCCTTTATCTTCTCGAAAAGGGTTTCCTCAAGGCAGGAATAGAACATTGCAAAAAGCACGTCCGCAAAGCCCAAAAGGAACATATTTTTATTGTTTATCTCCGCAAGGGAGGGGACATTGGTGTAAATGTATGTCTTGAACCAGTCGGCATTGTAGGGCGGCAGCCGCTTGCCCTTTCGGACGAGATATTTTATCTCCATAAAGCTCTCGGTAACGGCTTCCTTGCAGTTATCCGCTCCCTTTGCCATAACTGCGTTATAGACCTTGTAAAGCTGGTCATCGGTCATAGGACCGCTTGCACCTCTCAGATTTTTGAGAACGGGAATGCGCACCGCAAGGCTGTAGACCATAAGGGGCAGCACCTTTTCATATTCCTCCCCCAGCATCTCGCCACAGCTCTCGCTGTCGATGCGAAGTCCGAGAGCGGTAAGGGAATCGGTGTCGGTAATGTTGTTGAGGACTATCTTGAAAGCGTCCTTTATGCTCACGGTGTAAAAGCTGTCCTCGGCAATGGAGTAGATGTATTTCACCGCATTGAAAAGGCACACGCCGCCCTTGACTATCTCATCGGCAAGCCCGCTAACAGCGGCGGCTTCGTTTATAAAATCCACTTCATCATCTCCTGAAATGTCACTCACGGGTTATCTTTTCCCAGTTGGGGAGGGTAATTTTCCTGCCGTTAACGGTAATGTCGCTGTCATCAACAGCCTTGTCAAGGGGAGCATCGCTCAGAAGCTCATCGGATTTGTACTTTCCGTCCATCATCGCTTCAAGAACAGTGCTGTATTTCGGAGGATCAAAGGGCTTGAAGCTCCTTTCCTCGGGAGCAGCCTCCGTTCCTGCGGGAGCTATGCCCGAATCCTCCTTGTCCTCCGCCGCCTTTACGGCTTCATCGAACATACTGCTGAGTTCGTTCCCGCTGCTGCTCTCGTGATATACGGCAGCTTCGGACTGCACCGACGTGTCATTGTCTCCTTTATGTCTGCGCTTTCTTGACTGCTTTCTCACCGCAGTCTCCCAGTAATCGAGAAATTCCTCCATCTGGGAGATTTCCGCCTCGCCGTCACGGATATCCCGCTTGGTGTCGGAAAGATATCCCGACCACTCTCTGAACTCCTTTTCCGTCATAAGAGTTCCTATGCGCTTGTAGAGCATATTATACACACGCTGGCAGCGTTTTTCAAGCTCCTTTGGTATCATTATGGGCTCGGGGCGCTCTTCCTCGGGCTCGGGAACAGGTTCGGAAACGGGCTCGGGAGCCGTTTCCTGCTCCTCATCGGGTGCAGACACGATATTCTCCCCGACGGGCTTTTCCTCCCTCTCTTCGGGTGCGGGCTCGGAATCAGGCTCAGGCTCTTTTTCATCGGTTTTCGGAGCCTCGCCCTTTTTCATCGCAATAATGCCAAGCTCCTCGTTTATCTGCTCGGCGCAGGTCATTCCGCTGGAATTTACTCTGCTGCAATAGGGCGATCTCTCGTCAAGGCTCCTTACGAAAAATCTTCCGCATCGGGGGCATTTTGAAAGATATATCCCCTTTTGGAGCATAAGGGTAAATTCCAGGTCTATCAGAGCCTTGAAACTGTCGGGAACATACACGGTATCGGGCAGCTCCTTCACCGCTTCAAGGGCAAATCTCATATCATTCTCGCCGGGACGGGGCATATCCTTGACATAGCTGAAAGCGTCAAGGGCAGTCTGGTCACGGTTGTGGTCATTGAGTGTCTTTTCCTCCCACATCTCCGCACTTCCCAGCACATCGGACAGGCGGCGGTAGATATTTTTCGACATTCTGCCCATCATAAACACTGAATCGGGGACGGAAGAGGGGGTGTACATCTTAACGGAGGGCAGCTTGTCCATAGGGCAGCCCGTCTCGTTTGCGGCAACGCTGAAAGCAAGGTCAAAATACTCGCTGCGGGTGCGGTAATCCTCGGGGCTGAGCATAATGTTGGAATCGCACTCATAAACAAATCTTATCTTTGAGCGGGCGTATTCCTGCATACGGACAATGTTTATCCACTGATTTATTCCCCTGCCCGTCTTGTACTCGCTGACACGGTTGAAGATAGCCTTTTCGTACAGGCTTTTCGGGGATATGCACCTTGCCCACAGCTCTTCGAGACCTATCCCCTCCGAGTGGCAGATGTATGCGATAATGCAGTCAAGGACAACATCGGCAAATTCCGTTGCGGCGCAGGCTTCAACATAGGGGTGGCACTTCACCAATGCATTCATAGCCATATTTTGGAGATTACGGGATATCCTGCCTGTTTTGCGGGCGTTTCTTCCCGCCTCGATGCACTGCTCCCAGAAATATGTAAAATCAAACTCCACAAACCTTAAAAGAGCCTTGGAAAGCTCCAGCTTGTGGAAGCTCCTGCTGCCTGTAACGGCAAAAACCGCTGTTTCCGTTTTTCTCACCTCGCCGCCCTGTACATACGGGCATATTTTGTTTTATTATATCACATTTAGCCGCAGATTTCAACGTTTTTCATTAAATTTTCATTTGCGGATAAAAATAAAAAAAGCCGCTCTCTTTTCAAAGAACGGCTTCGGATAAGCATACTTATAAGATTATTCCGCAGACAACTATCATTGCAGCCATCAAAAAGACTGCTGTAAATTCAATTGCCGTAAATACCGAATGAATTATGCTCATAGCACTGCTCTTTTTCATAGCTGATTCCTCCTTAAGATAAGGTTTTGTTGATATATTTTACCTTAAGTTTATTATACTCTTAAAAACAGTTAATGTCAAGGAATCAGCCCCCTGTTTCAGATTTTCTCCTATTCGCACAACGCCGCATTAAAATTTAGTGCATTTCGTCAAAATTTACATATAGAAGTTTGAAAACTGAGCGAAATATGATATAATTGTATAATAAAAATGTTATTGATCTAAGGAGATGTCCCATTTGGAATACACTCTTATCCGCAGCAGCAGAAAGACCCTTGCCCTGAACATCGACAAGGACGGCAGGCTCATAGTCCGTGCTCCCTACCGCCTTTCCGTTGAAAAAATAGAACAGTTCATCGCTGAAAAATCGGACTGGATAGAAAAACACACCGCCGCCGCAAATATACGCACAGAGCAGAAAAATGAGCGCCTGAGTCTCCCGCCCAAGGAGCTTCCCCTCTTCGGAAGGCTGTGCCCCGTGGTGAACGAGAAGCCGTATGGCTATACTGACGGGGTGTTTTATCTTCCCGAGGGTATGACCCTTGAAAGCCTTGTGCCGTACCTCCACAAGCTCTGCACCCACATCGCCAAGGAGACCCTTGTTCCCCGTGTGCAGACCCTTTCGGAGCAGACAGGGCTTGAAATAACGGCTGTGAAGATAAATTCCGCCAAAACACGGTGGGGAAGCTGCTCGGCGGCAAGGTCCGTGAATCTTTCCCACAGGCTCATCGCCGCAGACCCGAAGCTCATCGACTATGTAATTATCCACGAGCTCTGCCACACGGTGCATATGGATCACTCCCCCGATTTTTACAGGCTTGTGGAAAGCTTCCTCCCCGATTACAGGGAGCGTGAAAAGGGTCTGAAAGAGGTGTCACGGCTGCTGACGGAGTATGGCTTATAAAAAGCGTGTAATTTCTAAGCTTTTTATACAATGTTAATATTATTTCAATAACAGCTGTATATCAGTAGTATATAATGTTATGTGTAAAAAATCGTATGACCTAAAAGGGGATCAAAATATAAAATGAAGCTTTACAGAAGCATTGCCGCAGTTATGGCGGCAGCGGCAGCTATGACAGCATTCACGGGCTGCGGTTCCACCGCAAATTATGACAGGCTGCTCAAAAAAGATGACCCTGTTGTTATCACTATCTGGCATTACTACAACGGTATCCAGCAGAGCCAGTTTGACGAAATGATAAGCGAATTCAACAACACCGTGGGAGCCGAAAAGGGCATTATTGCCGAGGCATTTTCCAAAAACTCCGTAAACGAGCTTTCAGCAAGCATTCTCGCTTCTGTCAACAACGATGTCGGTGCAGATCCCGTTCCCGATATTTTCGGAACATACGCCGAGACTGCATACATCATTGACAACAAGGGTATGCTTGCAGACCTGTCTCAGTATTTCACCGATGACGAGCTGAGCGAATATGTTGACGAATACATAGCAGAGGGCAGACTGAATCAGCCCGATACGCTGAAAATTTTCCCCATTGCCAAGAGCACCGAGCTTATAATGGTAAATTCCACCGACTGGGAGAAATTTGCCGCAGCGGAAAATGTAACGGCTGATGACCTTTCCACCTGGGAGGGGGTTGTGACTGCATCGGAAAAATATTATAACTATACCGATGCCCTCACCCCCGATATCCCCGACGACGGCAAGGCTTTTTTCGGCAGAGATTCCATTGCGAACTACGTCGTTATAGGCGCAATGCAGCTGGGACACCCTATCGCAGGTGATGACGGCAGCGGAAACATCACCGTTACTGCCGACAAGGAAACCTTCCGCAGAATATGGGACAACTACTACGTTCCCTATGTCAAGGGCTATTTCACCGCAAAAAGCCGTTTCCGCAGCGATGATATGAAAATAGGAAATATCATTGCAATGGTGTGCTCCAGCTCCGCAGCCTCCTACTGCCCGAACGAAGTCACGATAGACGATGATTACACATATCCCATTGACGTACAGGTGCTCCCCGTTCCGAACTTTGAGGGCTGCGACCCTTACATCGTTCAGCAGGGTGCAGGAATGTCCGTTATCAAGTCCGACCCAAAGACCGAATATGCCTGCTCGGTATTCCTCAAATGGTTCACCGAAGATGACAGAAACATTGAATTTTCCGTTAACTCAGGCTATCTTCCCGTTAAAAAGGACGCAAACGACATTGAAAAGATATCCTCCGCAAAGGCTGACATCAATGAGACTATGAGGGATACCATTGCCCTTGCCATTGACGAGATAAACAGCTATTCACTTTACACAAGCCCTCCGTTCGAGTCCTCCGCAGAAGTACGCAAATATGTTGAGGATTATCTCACCGACACCTCCGTCGCTGCCTATGACGAAGCCCGTGGACGCATTGCGGAGGGTATGAACCGTGACATCGTTCTTGTCCAATACACAAACGATGATGCCTTTGAAAGCTGGTACGCAGACCTCGTTTCGGGGCTCAGCGGGATAACAGGTAAATAACTTATGAAAAAGAACAGCTCCGCATCTCCCGATAAGCCCATAAAAGGGCAGTCGCTGACAGTGAGGGTAATGAAAGCGATGATGCTTCTCGGCATTCTTGAAGTCACTATCTTCGCCGCCATAATGGCAGCCAGCGGCGAACTGGGCTATATCAGGAAATATTCCTATAATTTTCTTTCGGAAAAAACGGAAAACAGAGCAAGCTATGTGGAAAATATGCTTTTCCAGAAAACCGCTCTTGTTTATGAGACCGCAAAAGAGATAAACGGCATAACCGAGGGGTATCTGTCCGAAAACGGTCTTGAGCCCGGTTCGATAAAGGACGATAAGAATGTAAGCAAGGAAATGCTCGCTCTCTACGCCGATTCCCTTGTGTCCCTTATAAGAAGGGATATGGTAAACGACGCATATATCATTCTCGACACAGGAGCACTTTACGATACGGATACGGACACAGTCCGTGCAGGTCTTTATCTGCGTGACACCGACATTTTCACCAGCAGCACTGCCGACAACAAGGACATCTATGTTGAAATGGGAAGCTCGGAGATAGCTCAGAGCCTCGGCGCTCCTCTTGACTCCGAATGGGCTCCTTACCTTACCGTAAACGGGGACAATGACTTCAGCTTCTATACCACTCCTATGGAGACATATTGCACCAACAGCAGCCAGCCCGTTTATAACCTCGGCTACTGGAGCACATTTTCCAAAATATCCCTTTCCGCCCACAAGAGTATGAAATACACTATCCCCCTTGTGACCTCCGACGGCGAGCTTTACGGCGTTATAGGGATAGGTCTCCTTGAAAAGACAATGCTGAAGGCTATCCCCACAAATGATTTCTACAACGAAAACGCCTGCTACATAATCGCAGCAGACACAGAAAACAACGGCATATACGTGCCTATGATGCATTCGGGCGCTACCTACAACCGTCTGGTATCGGAAAATACCGTTTTTGACGAGAATGCCCCCTCGCAGTACAATGTCTATGAGTTTGAAACGGACAGCCAAAACCGCTTTCTGGGCTGCATCAACCGTATTAAGCTCTACAACACGGGTTCTCCCTACCTTGACCGGCACTGGGCGCTTATCTCCGCAGCCACAGAAGCAAGCGTTATGAATATCTACGATTCCCTTATTAAGGTCTTTGTGATATCCATTGCAATTACCCTGATCTGCTGCCTTGTTTTCTCGGCACTTACGGGAAAAAAGATAAGCAAGCCCGTTACAAAAATGATAACCGCACTGAACAATGCCCCTGAGGACGGCGGCTCCGTTCTCACATTCTCAAACTCGGGCATTGCGGAATTTGACCGTCTCGCCTTAGCCGTTGTACGGCTCCAGGAAAATGCAAATGAGTACGCTTCGAGAATATCCAAGATAATCACCCTCACAGACAGCGGCATAGGCGTTTTCAGAATAAATCTCAGCACCCACAGGGTATTTGTCAGCGAGAGCCTTACAAGAATTATGGACTTTGACGGCATTTCCCCCACGGACACCACCATTTCCGAAGATGACTTTATAAGCCGTCTCAGAAAAATAGACGCAGATCAGAGAATATTCAAATATGACCGGGAGCTGAGCAGTCAGACAAGCCCCCTCGGCGTGGGCAAAAGCGTTGAGATAATGACTGAGAGCGTGGGTACGGAGGTATGGTACAAATTCTCCCTGTCCCTGCTGAATGATGACATCATCGGTCTTGTTCAGGACATCACCGAGACCGTCACCGAAAAGCAGAAGATCGCAAAATACAAGGACGATGAATACACCGACAAGCTCATCAAGGCAAACAAGGCGCTCCGTGACGCATATTTCAGCGCCCGCCGTGCGGACAATGCAAAGACGGATTTCCTTTCCCGAATGAGCCACGATATCCGTACTCCTATGAATGCCATAATCGGTATGACCTCCATTGCCGAAACTCATATGGACGATAAGGAAAAGATAGCGGACTGTCTCGAAAAGATATCCGTTTCGGGAAATTATCTGCTCTCGCTCATCAATGATGTTCTGGATATGAGCAAGATCGAATCGGGAAAATTCACCCTTTCCGAGGAAAATATAAATCTCAGCCCATTCCTTGACAGCCTTATGGAAATGGAGCTTCCCGCCGCAAAAGCGAAGTCTCACACCCTCACCCTGAAAAAGCATAATATCATTCACGAAAACATTATCGGTGACGCTCTTAGAATACAGCAGATGTTCGTGAACATCATAAGCAACTCGGTTAAGTACACCAACAACGGCGGCGTTATTTCAGTAGATGTTACGGAAAAGCCCGTTGAAAATCCGAGAGTGGGCTGCTATGAATTTGTTTTCAGTGACAACGGCATAGGAATGTCCGACGAGGTGCTCAAAAACATTTTTGAGCCCTTTGAAAGAGCGGAAGATGAGCGTGTCAGCAAGCAGCAGGGCACGGGTCTGGGAATGGCTATCACCTACAATCTTGTAAAGATGATGAACGGCGATATCAAGGTAAAAAGCCGTCTCGGTGAAGGCACAGAATTTACCGTAACCCTGTTTTTTAAGCTTGGTGACAACGTCATTGCCAAGCCTGAAAAGAGCCATAAAAACGGTATTGAGGAGCTTCAGAAGCTTGACCTTGGCGGCAGACGTGTTCTTCTCGTCGATGACAACGCACTTAACCGTGAGATAGCGGGAGAGTTCCTTGATATGGCAGGGCTCACCGTTGAATACGCCGAAAACGGCAAGGAGGCTGCGGACAAATTCGCCGCTTCAGGGCAGGGATATTACGAAATGATATTTATGGATATCCAGATGCCCGTTATGAACGGCTATGACTCAGCGGCACTTATCAGGTCAATGGATCGCCCAGATGCAAAGACCGTCCCCATTATAGCAATGACCGCCGACGCTTTTGCGGAGGACGTAAAGAAAGCCCTTTCCGCAGGTATGAACGAGCACATCGCAAAGCCTCTTGATATTGACAAGCTTGTAAACACACTGCAAAAATGGGTTAAAAACAATGACTGATGAAATGACCCCCGAACGGTTTCGTTCGGGGGCATTTTGCTTATTCGCTTTCGTTGGGTGTCTCCCTCCTTGGAGGGGTCTCCCTCTACAGAGGGAGCGCCGAAAGATATTTTATCTTCTTGCCCTCCTCGGCAAACATTCTCTCGTGCTCGGTAACAAGATTATCGGGTAGGTTTTCCGAGTGGAGGTCTCTTGTAATATAGGTTATCTCCCAGCCGCACTCCTTGAAATATTCAACGGAATCCTCAAAAAGCTCGTCATCATCGGTCTTGAAGCGAAGCTCACCGTCAGGCTTAAGGATATTTTTATACTGTTCAAGCTGACGGGGGTGGGTAAGGCGGCGCTTGTTGTGCTTGCCCCTGTTCCACGGATTGCAGAAGTTTATGTAGATGCGGTCAACTTTGTCATTTTCCGCAAAGAGCTGGGATATATTCACAATGTTCATTCTCAGCAGGATTATGTTGTCGTGGGTGCGTCCCACCGCTGCGAACATATTCTCCACGGTGCGTCTGCCCACAGCCAGCATATCCGCCTTGATATCCGCAGCAATTATGTTTATGTCGGGATATTTAAGGGCGTGCTGTGCGGCAAAACCGCCCTTTCCGCAGCCAAGCTCAAGGTACAGCGGACGGGAATTATCCCCGAATGCTTCGCTCCACTTTCCTTTCATTTCCTCTGCATTGTCTATGTAGTAATCACAGGCATCAAGCTCGGGGCGTGCCCACTTTTTTCTTCTTATTCTCATTTATGATATCCTTTCAGTTTTTTTCTAATGATTCTAATGATGTTATCTGATGCGAAGCTCCCAGAAAGCAACCGCTCCCGCAGCCGCCACATTAAGGGAATCCACCCCGTGGGACATAGGTATTTTTACGGTGTAATCACAGCTTGCGATAGTTTCCTTTGCAAGCCCGTCCCCCTCTGCGCCGAGAACAACGGCAAGCTTTTCTTCCGCCTTAAGTGCAGGGTCATCAATGCTCACGGAATTATCGCTCAGCGCCATTGCGGCAGTCTTAAAGCCAAGACCTCTGAGCCTGTCCGTTCCGCCCTCGCTCCAGTCCGTGGGGACTTCGCCTATCCTCGTCCAGGGCACCTGAAGTATAGTTCCCATACTTACTCTCACAGCTCTCCTGCAAAGAGGGTCGCAGCAGGAGGGAGTCACAAGCACTGCGTCCATATCAAGGGCTGCCGCCGAACGGAAGATCGCACCGATGTTGGTGGAGTCCATTATATTTTCAAGCACCGCAATGCGCCGTGCATTCCGGCATATTTCCTCCACAGTGGGGAGCTTTGGTCTCCTCATTGCGCAGAGCACGCCCCTTGTAAGCTCAAAGCCCGCAAGCTGCGCAAGAATTTTCCTCTCGGCAGTATATACGGGAACATCGCCGTATCTTGCGGTGTCGCCGCACCGCTCTATTATCTCTTTCCCCTGCCCATTGATGTGCTTTGGCTCCATAAGCAGAGACACAGGGATATATCCCTCATTCAGCGCAAGGTCTATCACCTTTGGGCTTTCGGCTATGAATATGCCCTTTTCGGGTTCAAGACGGTTCCTGAGCTGCGCCTCGGTAAGCTTTGAGAAAACGCTCACGCCCTCTCCCGAAAGGTCGGTAACTTCGATTATTTCAGTCATTTGTAAATATGACATTCCTTTCCCTCAGACAAATTTCAACGATAAATATTATACCATATCAACAATAAAATTGCAAAATATTTTATGTCAATATTTTCAAAACCTGTTGAAATGCACAAATAAATATGTTATAATTATTTCATATATATGACTATTGATGTTTGCTGCCTGCCCGGGCAGGAAATATCCCGAAAGGATCTTTGAAATTATGAGCTACAAAAACGAATTTATTAAATTTATGGCTGACTGCGGCGTTCTCACCTTCGGTGACTTCACCCTCAAAAGCGGCAGAAAAGCCCCCTATTTCATCAACACGGGCAACTACAACACAGGCGCTCAGCTTGCCCGTCTCGGCGGCTTCTACGCTGACTGCATAAAGGAGAACGGCATTGAGGCTGAATGCCTTTTCGGTCCCGCTTACAAGGGCATTCCCCTTGCTTCCTGCGCAGCAATGGCACTTTCTCAGAAATATAATATGGACGTTGGCTTCTGCTTCGACAGAAAGGAAGTCAAGGATCACGGCGAGGGCGGACTTTTCGTGGGCAGACAGCCCGAAAAGGGCGAGAAGGTCGTTATCATTGAGGACGTTATGACCTCGGGCAAGGCTCTTAAGGAGGTATATCCCAAGCTCAAGGACGCTGCCGACGTTGATATCACCGCTATGGTCATCACCGTTGACAGAATGGAAAAGGCTCTCGACACCGAGCTTTCCGCCGTTCAGCAGGCTTACAAGGATTACGGCATCAAGGTCTATTCCATCGTTAACATAAACGACATCATCTCCGCTATCGAAAACGGCGTTATCGGCGGTCAGGAATATCTTGAAAAGATGAAGGAATACCGCAGCAAATATGGCGTACAGGGCTGATAAACGCCTTTATATCACATCAGAAAGGACTGTTTTACCAATGAGCATACGTTTGGATCTTACCACCATCGCACCCGAGCTTATGGACGCAGTTATCTATATGGATAACTCCCCCGCATATGCCGCATTCAAAGAGGAGATCGAGGCTATCCTTGCGGATTTCAATGCCACAGGTCACCTTTCATCAAGCTGGACTGTAAACCCCGAAGAGCTTACAGCAAAATCCGAGGACACCCTTAAAAATATGCACCGTGCATACCTTATCTGGTCATACAGCGAGGAAAAGGCAAACGGTGCTGACCCCGACTGCTCCTGCCACACAATGGGAAAGCTTTTCTTCAAGTCTCAGGCAGAGGTCATAAAGGCTGTTAACGGGGGCGAGGAGACTATAGCGCCCCAGAATGCCACCAACGTTATCGAGAGCTTCAAGTCTCAGATAAATTCAGACACCGCTGTTTTTGACAGCGTAAAGGATTTCTTCAGAAAATACGTTTACGGCTATTTCTTCAACTTCCTTTCCGAAGCAAAGATAATGAAGAAATACGCAGAGATGCTTGCATATCTCGGCGTTATGTCCAACAAGATACCCACAAATGTTTCCGAGCAGCAGAAGGTGCTCCCCAAAATGGCGCTTCTTCTCTCAAATGACCGCTTCAAGTACCTCAACGGCTTTGTTCCCAAGAGCCTTATGCTGGACATCGTGTTTGACAGGATCGAATTTGCAACCCTTTCCGAGGAAGAGACAAAGCTTGTTAAGGAAAGAATTGTCACATTCATCACAAACAAGTACAAGACCGACAGGGAAGATAATGTTGAGCTTCTGAGCGATGATGTCACAGCTTCCTTTGCTTCCGATTATTTCGGCAGATACATAAACGTTCCCGAGTTCTGCGAGGGACTTTACCGCAAGTGCGCAAGCGGCATAAGGACATTCCTTGACTGCGACCGTGACGACACAGGCGACTACAGTGCCGCAAAGCTCACCGAGCTTACAAGCGCAAAGTGCCTTATCGACTACAACAGCTTCTACACCACCGAAAAGGAGCCCTGCAATGACACCTCCCTGGGCGGCACAGACCTTTGCTGGAAGTACCCCATCATCTTCAAGGACGCTTCCGATTATTTCTTTGCCCCCGTTTACGAGGAGCTTGTATATCCCGTTCTTGACAAAGATATCTACACCGTCGTTCCCGAGGGCGAGATACCTTACGGCATATTCCCCTTTGCGGACGAAGCCTTCAAGACCAACACTATCCGCACAGCGGCAGGCATATCCGACGACTCTATCTCCTTCAGAAAGGACAGAGCCGCAGTTCTCGAGCAGCTCAAGCGCCTGAGCACCGACAATTCCGCCTCTCCCGGAGACAGAAAGATGCTTATGCTCGAGCAGACCCTCTGCCTCGTTTCGGGCAATTGCAGCGAAGCCAAGTACAAGGCTCTTATCACCGAAAATGTTTTCGGCACAGACCTTTATGAGGAATATATCCGCTACAGAATGGATCTTCTCGTGGGCAGCGCTCTCACAAGCCTTGAAGCTAAGAAAGTCCTTCTTGATGAGGTAAATAAAATCGGCTGATCTGCTTGACATTTCGCCCTGTTCGGGGTATAATGTAATTGAACGATGTTATTGCTCATCTTGTGAGCGTTCCGCTGCTCTCATAAAAAAATGCGGCTTGTTTCTGTGAGCGTTCCGCTGCTCTCACACAAAATGCGGCTTATTTCTGTGAGTGTTCCGCTGCTCTCATAAAAAATGCGGCTTAAAAGCAATATGAAGCGGGGATAGGAGAAGTCTTATCCCCGTTTACTTTATAGGAGAATATATGGACATACGCTTTTACTATGTTGATACGAAATACATTGATTATCTTAAACAGTATGAAATTTCACACCGTGGCTTCACCTGTGTGCCGAATGTAACATACGCCAACCGAAGCAAATTTGTTTACGGCGCAGTACTTGAAATTAACAACATAAGCTACTTCGTACCCGTGTCCTCCAAAATAAAGAAAGACCAGTACAGTATGCTAATCAAAACCAAGGACAAGGCAAACCCGATCAAAGGCTCTCTCAGATTTCGGTATATGATACCAATTCCACACAAATGCCTTGTTCCCCTTGATATCAAAACAATGATAGAAAGCGGCAGACAAAGGCTTGTTATGAATGAGCTTGCTGCCTGCCGAAAAAACCGTGACGCAGTTTTTAAAGCAGCAATGCGTACATATTCCGATGTCATAACCTACACAACTCCCGCCCTGCAAAACAACTCCTGCGACTTTCTCCTCCTTGAAAAAGCATATCACGAATATCTCGCCGAACAGGAAAAAGCCCTGTCCGAAATAACATAAAGCCCGATGATACCGCATATCATCGGGCAATTTTTATTCTTTAACCTTAATGTTCCGTGTGTTCCTGCCTTTTTGGGAGTTTTGGTCAATAATGTCCCGTATCTCCGCTTCGGCAGTCTTTACCTCCTCGTAAAACTCCGCCGCCGACACACGGTATGCGCCGTTTCCGAGAATTATTACCTGCTCCGCTCCGTCAGAGGTGGCAACACGGACACGATGCTCCTTTGCAAGCTCGTGAGATGCCTTTTCGATGTACATATCCGCAGTTTCCGCCTCTTTCGTGTAGATCACGGATATGCCGCCTATCTGCTCCACCTCTCTGTGGTCGCCCTTTATCCTGTAAGCATCAAAAACAAGAATGACCTCGCATTTTTTATATCCCCTGTAATTGCACAGCATCTGTATCAGCCTGCTGCGTGCAAGGTCAAGGTCATCTGCCGCCAGCTTTTTCAGCTCGTCCCAGGCGAAGATCATATTGTAGCCGTCCACAAGGATATACACGGGGCCTTGGGGCAGCGGCTTCGCTTTGGTTGCAGATGGCTCATACTCACGGCGCATTTTTCTCCGTGGGTCACGGTTTATTTTTCCGTAGGTGCGCTCGAATATCGCCATAAGCTCATCGTCATCAGCGGGAGATACCGAAGCACTCGGGCGGACAGGCTCATCATCTGCAATGCTGTCCGATGCAAAGGAAATGCCGTTTTCAAGATGAGCATAATCCCGCACCTCGTCCCATTTCACTCCATATCCCGCACCGTGAGCGCAGAAAACGCTGTCAGCGGTGTTGTCAAGGTCGCTGTCAGCATCATAACCGATACTCTTGATGACCTCATCGGCGTTATGGCAGGGATAGTAGCCCTCAAAGACGCAGGTAAGCCGTCCCCTGCCCTTGGAATATCCCGAAACATCGGTGTGATAATCCGCCATTTCCGAAACGGGAGCCTTGCCTGTGATAACGGTAAATTCGCCGTCATTTTCAGGGGAAGAAAACTCTCCGCTCATCTGCTGCAAATCATTAAGCGCCCTGCCCGTGCATTCGGCGGGAATGCGGAGGGTGAAGCTGTAAAACGGTTCGAGGAGAACACTTTTCGCATATCTCAGCCCCATTCTCACCGCACGGTACGCCGCCTGACGGAAATCGCCGCCCTCGGTGTGCTTAAGGCTTGCCCTGCCTGTGATAAGGGTTATTTTTATGTCCGTCACAGGCGAACCCGTGAGCACGCCGATATGGGTCTTATCGTGAAGATTTGACAGGATAAGCCGCTGCCAGTTTCTGTCAAGCACATCTTCCGAGCAGTCGGAGCATATCTCAATGCCGCTTCCCGCAGGCAGCGGCTCCATCAGAAGATGCACCTCCGCATAATGCCGCAGCGGCTCGTAATGACCGATGCCCACCACAGGCGAAGCGATAGTTTCCTTGTAAGCAATGCTGCCCCTGTCAAACCGCACATCAATGCCGAAGCGGTCTTTTATGACCGCAGTCAGCACTTCAAGCTGGATTTTTCCCATAAGGCTCACGCAGATATCGCCGTATCTTGGGTCAAAGCTAACGTGGAGGGCAGGGTCCTCCTCTTCGAGCAGGAGCATATTTTTATACATCGTGTGAACGTCAGTGCCTTGGGGCAGAACAAGCCTGTAGGTGAGGACAGGCGCAAGGAGGGGCGATGTGCCTGCCTTTTCAAAGCCTATCCCCTGCCCCGCAAAGGTCTCTGTAAGCCCTGCGGCGGCAACAAGACAGCCCGATTCAGCCGTATCAGCAGATGTAAACTTCGCCCCCGAATATATCCGCAGAGCCGTTACCTTTTCACCGTTTATCTCCGAGCGGACTTTCAGACTGCCCCCCGTTATCTTCATATGAGTGAGACGGGTGTTGTTTTCGGTGGTTATCTTATACACCCTCGCCCCAAAGTCATCTCCGTACTCAGGAAATTTCGCATATGCGGATATGCCGTCAAGGAGCCGGGTTATGCCTGTGAATTTCAGTGCCGAACCGAAATAGCAGGGAAAAACATTTCTCTTAAACACTGCCTCCCTGATATTCTCATCGGGTATCATACCCGTTTCAATGAAGCTGTTCATCATATTTTCGTCAAGCTCGGCAAGAGTCTCATACAGCGGAGATCTGTCCTCTCTCGGAGTAAAGTCCACAACCTTGCGGGAAAGCTTTGCCTGTAACTCGGCAAGCAGAAATTCCTTTCCCGTCACCGCAATATCCGTCTTGTTCACGAAAACAAACACGGGAATATTATACCGTGCAAGAAGCCGCCATATTGTCTCGGTATGACTCTGAACGCCGTCAATGCCGCTTATCACAAGTATAGCGCAGTCAAGAACGGACAGCGCTCTCTCGGTCTCGGCGGAAAAATCCGTATGACCGGGAGTGTCAAGGAGAGTGTATTCAGCACCGTTCAGGTGCATTACTGCCTGCTTTGCAAAAACGGTTATCCCCCTGCTCCGCTCAATGGCGTGGGTGTCGAGAAAGGAGTCCCGCTTGTCCACACGCCCTGCTTTCCGCAGCTCGCCGCTGACAAAAAGCATTGCTTCCGATAAAGTTGTTTTTCCTGCGTCAACGTGAGCAGTCATTCCAATGACAAGTCGTTTCATAGCTTCATTCCCAAATAAAAAACTTAAGTATATTTTATACTAATAACCAATTAACCTATAGACAAATCCTCGGCTGAAATAAGCTCATTCGTCGTCAAGCTTCCTTGCCGGGCGCAAAGCCCGCCTGCGGTCGCTTTCCTAGACTGGGCTTATTTCATCTGTCGGCTTTATCTATAGAACAATTGGTTATTAGTATTATTATAACACGGTCAATGTTTCCCGTCAAGCAAAAACCGCCGCACAAAAGCCTGTGCGGCGGTCTGATGTTTTTTACTGCTGCTTTATTTCAGCTTCTGAGCAATAATTACTTAAGAACGATGAGGTAAGGACCGCCTGCTGTTACGGAGAATGTGCAGGAACCGTCAGACTGTACCTTAGACTTTGAAATGCCCTTAAGGGAGTTTGCATCGGGATCATAGCGATATACAACAGCTGTGCAGCCGGAACGCTTGGAGTCAAACTTAACGGTAACGCTTGCCTGTGAACCGAAGGAATCATAGTTGTTGGAAATACCGATCTGAGCCTTGGAAACAGCGTCCTTGGAAGCCTTGCTTACGAGCTTGGAGGGGATAAAGTCAATGTTGTACTGGGTGTAGATTATCATATCCTGAGCGGTATCAACGTTCTTGCCGTTGATAGTCCACTTAACACCGTTGTCGAGAACGAATGTAACGCTTACATTCTTGCCGTCAAGAGCAGCGAGAACATCCTTGGAAACAGTGTTTGCACCGTTCATATCCACCTTGATGTTATCGCCCTTGGAAGCAGCGTTGATGTACTTGATAACAGTGCTCCAGCCTGCTCTGTTCTTCTTGCCGTAGATGTAAGGCTCGCCGTCCTCAGCAGTCTTGTTGGAAACGGAGGTGCTGCTCTGGTTGTTCTTCAGCTGGTCACGGAGTGCATAGTAAGGATCAATATATCCGTAGTTGCTGTAGTAACCGTAGTAGTTGGTGTATGCATTGCCATAGTAGTTATAGGGAACGTATGTGATATCCTCACCGAGAGCGGTTCCGCCTGCCTTCTTGGCAGCATCGAGAGTGCCGTAGTATGTGCCGTTGTAGTAATAGTAGTAGCCTGTGCTGTCGGGCTTGCCGTATGAGGAGTAGTAGATATCAACGCCTACTGTTCCGCCTGCGTCCTTGGCAGCCTGGAGAGTAGGATATGCAACGCCGTTGTAGTAATACTTATAGATGGAACCGTTTGTAGGAGCGGAAGAATTGTTGTAAAGGTAACCAACTGCTGTAACGTAGGAAGCATTGCCGCCCGAAGCATTTACAGCTGCGGAATATGTGCTGTAGTACTTGCCTGTGTAGGAGCTGTAGTAGTATCCGCTGTAGCTGCCGTTATAGTAGCCGTTATAGTAGCCGTTATAGTAGCCGTTGTAGTAGCTGCCCACATAGGTAACGAATGCAGAATTGCCGCCGGAAGCCTTTACTGCATCGGAATAAGAGCTGTAGTACTTGCCTGTGTAGGAGCTGTAATACTTGCCGTAATAGCCGTACCAGTAGTCGCCGCCCATATAAGTAACCTTGGAAGAATCTCCGCCGGAAGCGTCGAGAGCTGCCTGATAAGTGCTGTAGTACAGACCTGTGCGGGAGCTGTAGTAACGGTTGTTAACAGCAGTAGTACCTACATATGTAACATACTTGGACTGTCCGCCTGCTGCTGTGAGAGCATCGGAATAGTTTACGTAATACTTGCCGTCGAGGGAGCAGTAGTAGCCTGTTCCTGTTGTGTAATAGTTGTTGTTGATGTAGTAGGAGCCGACATAGATCTTGGAAGGATTAGTGCAGCCTGCTGCATTTGCCTGAGCCTCGGTGTCATAGTATCTCTTTGTAACGTTATCATAGTACTTCGGAGATGCACTGGTAGGTATTCTGCTTGCAAGGACAGCTTCACCTGCACCGACTTTGTTGCCGGCAGCAGCATCTGCATCAAAGGGGCTGGAATAATAAATTCCGTTGTAATAATAGTAATAATCCTGAACTGCGGAAGCACTGAATGCCATCGCCTGAGTTGCCATCAGGAGAGCGGCAGCAGCAGCAGCGATAGACTTTGTAATCTTCTTGCTCATAGTTAAATCTCCTTTGCATTTTATTCAAAAAATCATTTTTGCTAATGTAAAAAAGCACACATAAACTGCGCCTATTTTTATACAATTACATTATAACATATATTTTCCAAGTTGCCAATAGTTTTTTTGACAAATTTTATTACAATTTGGTTACATAATGTTGTCATCGGCTATAATACGCTGAATTTAAAAATGGCGGGCAAAATATAAATTTACAAAAAATCAACATTTGTCCTGTTAGCATATGCTATACTATACTCACAATGTATATTTACATTCATTCCAATATCAATATTTTTTCCGAATGAATAAGAGAAAGCGTAATGTTCAAAATATGATAAGAAAGGCTGTGATAATATGGAAAGGATCGCATTTTATGACACAAAGCCCTACGACAGGGAGCATTTTGACAAGGCAAACAAAAGCTTTGATATCCGTTATTTTGAGGATAAGCTCTCCCCCGAAACAGTTGCCCTTGCCGACGGGTGCAAAGCCGTGTGCGCATTTGTGAATGACTGCCTCGATGCACGTGTCATCGAGGAGCTGACAAAGCGTGGGGTAAAGCTCCTGCTTATGCGCTGCGCAGGCTATAACAACATCGACCTGAAATACGCTTCGGGACGGCTCAGGGTGCTCAGGGTGCCGGCATATTCCCCCTATGCGGTGGCGGAACACGCAATGGCTCTCCTGCTGCTTCTCAACCGCAAGATACACAAGTCGTATATCCGCACAAGGGACTTCAATTTCAGCATAAACGGTCTAACGGGCTTTGACCTCCACGGCAAGACCGCAGGCGTTATCGGCACGGGAAAGATAGGTCAGGTATTCATCAGGATATGCAAGGGCTTCGGAATGAACGTCCTCGCATATGACCCCTATCCCAACGAAAAGGCAGCGGCTGACATCGGCTTTGAATACACCGACAAGAACAGGCTTTTTGCGGAAAGCGACATAATCTCCCTACACTGCCCACTCACCAAGGATACACGGTATATCATCGGCGAGGACAGTCTCAGACTGATGAAAAGCTCGGCTTATATCATCAACACCTCCCGAGGAAAGCTCATTGACAGTGAAGCATTGCTCCGTGCTCTGAAAGAAAAGCGGATTGGTGCGGCAGGACTTGATGTTTATGAGGAGGAAGCTGACTTTTTCTATGAGGACCGCTCGGGTGACATTATCGACGATGAGACCCTCGCCCTGCTCATTTCAATGCCCAATGTCATAATCACCTCTCATCAGGCTTTTCTTACCGAAGAAGCGCTGAATGCCATTGCACAGGTAACACTGTCCAATGCGGAGGAATTTTTCTCGGGGGCGGATAAGCTTACAAACGAAGTAGTTTACGGAATGTAATAAACACAAAAAGCAGGTATGCCGCAAAACATACCTGCTTTTATCTTTGATATTATTTATTCAGCCAGCAGCTTCTCAGCGGAGGCAAGCTTTACGCAGATGCAGAAAAGCTCCATTGCCTTGCGGAGATCGTCAACAGAGGGGTAAGAGGGCGAGAGACGGATATTTCTGTCCTCGGGATCCTTCTTGTAGGGGAATGTTGCGCCTGCACCTGTGAGGACAACGCCGCCCTCCTTGCAGAGCCTTGCAACTTCCTTTGCACAGCCGTTAAGGGTGTTTACAGAGATGAAGTAGCCGCCCTTGGGAACGTTCCAGCTAAGGATATCAAGGTCGCCAAGCTGTTCGCTGAGCATATTGATGACCATATCGAACTTGGGAGCGAGGATAGCCTTGTGCTTTTCCATATAAGCCTTAAGACCCTCAGCATTCTTAAAGTAACGGACGTGGCGGAGCTGATTTACCTTATCATAGCTGATGTTCTGCATACCGAGGAGCTTGGATATCTGAGCAACGTTATTCTCGGAAGCAGCCATTACAGCAACGCCTGCGCCGGGGAAGGTTATCTTTGAAGTGGACGCAAACTCGAATATCATATCCTCACTGCCGCACTTCTTAGCCTCATCAAAGATGTTAAGAATGTGGTCGTGATCGTCCTTAAGGTGGTGAATGCAGTAAGCGTTATCCCAGAAAATTCTGAAATCCTCTGCGGCGGGCTTTAAGGCCGCAAAGCGCTTAACAGTCTCGTCGGAATAGGTGTATCCGTCGGGGTTGGAGTACATAGGAACGCACCAGATACCCTTGATGTCAGCATCGCTTGAAACGAGCTTTTCGACCATATCCATATCAGGACCTGTTGGAGTCATAGGAACGTTTATCATCTCAACGCCGAAGGTCTCGGTGATGCCGAAATGTCTGTCATAGCCGGGAACAGGGCAGAGGAACTTTACCTTGCCGCACTTGCCCCAGGGCTTCTTGCTTCCGTAAACGCCGAACTGCATAGCTCTTGCAACGGAATCATACATAAGAGTAAGGCTGGAGTTGCCGCCGACAATGATGTTTGCGGGGGTAACGCCGAGGAGGTCTGCAAAAAGCTTCTTAGCCTCGCCGATACCGGTAAGGAAGCCGTAGTTTCTTACATCAACGCCGTCCGCATCGGTAAGATCGGACTTGCTGTTAAGTACATCGAGCATAGGCATACTGAGTTCAAGCTGCTCCTTACAGGGCTTGCCTCTTGACATATCGAGCTTTAAGCCCTTAGCCCTGAAATCCTCGTATTCCTTTTTGCATTCGTCTCTGAAGGCTTCGAGCTGAGCCTTGTTCATATCCTTTAATGACATATTATTCTTGTATGATATAGTAAAGCCTAAATCATACTCTCCTTTCCTAAAATGTGGTATAATAAAACAGGTGCTGTGGACT
>CAKSPU010000019.1 GCA_934486875.1 uncultured Oscillospiraceae bacterium | reverse complement strand
CAGAATGAACTTATTATAGCCGAGAGTTTGTCTATAGGTTGATTGAGAATTAGTATCAGGGATATTCTCACACATAAAGGCTGAAATGGGAAAGGAATGAGATAAAAATGCATCTTACCCCGAGAGAACAGGAAAGACTTATGATACACGCCGCAGGAGAGCTGGCAAAGCAGCGAAAGGCAAGGGGGCTGAGGCTCAATTATCCCGAAGCAGTGGCATACATAACCTCGGAGCTCCTTGAGCTTGCCCGTGACGGAAAGTCCGTTACCGAGCTTATGAGTACAGGCAGACAGCTTCTCACCTGTGATGAGGTTATGGACGGCGTTCCCGAAATGCTTCACGAGATACAGCTTGAAGCCACATTTCCCGACGGAACAAAGCTTGTCACCGTTCACGAGCCTATCGTGCCGAACAACAATATTATCCCCGGGGAGATAATCACCGATGAGGGCGAGATCGAGATAAATGCAGGAAAGGACAGCTCCGAAATTACTGTTACGAACACTGCGGACAGACCTGTTCAGGTAGGCTCTCACTTCCATTTCTTTGAGGTGAACAAGGCGCTTGAATTTAACAGAGGTCTTGCATTCGGAATGCGTCTCGATATCCCCGCAGGCACGGCGGTGCGCTTTGAACCCGGCGAAAGCAAGCGTGTGAAGCTCATTGCCATAGGCGGAAAACGTGTGGGCTTCGGACTGAATGACCTTGTGCAGGGCAGTATGGACGACCCTGCGGTAAAGGAAAAGGCAATTGCAAAAGCTAAGGAAAAGGGCTTTTTGTTCGGGGAGGGCGAGTAAAAATGTTTAAGATGTCAAGAAAGCAGTATGCCGATATGTACGGTCCCACCACAGGCGACAGGATCCGTCTCGGTGACACCTCTCTTATTGCGGAGGTGGAGAAGGACTACTGCATTTACGGCGAGGAAGCCAAATTCGGCGGCGGAAAATCTCTCCGTGACGGAATGGGTCAGTCCTGCTCCGAACCTGACAGCAGCTGCCCCGACACCGTTATCACAAGTGCTGTTGTTATTGATTCCACAGGCATCTACAAGGCTGATATCGGCATAAAGGACGGAAAGATATGCGGCATAGGCAAGGCGGGAAATCCCGATATTATGGACGGAGTTACACCGTCACTTGTTTTCGGAGCGTCCACGGAAGCCATTGCGGGAGAGGGACTTATCCTCACCGCAGGGGGCATTGACACCCATATCCATTTTATCAGCCCCACTCAGATAGAGACTGCCCTTTATTCGGGAATTACAACGATGATAGGCGGCGGAACGGGTCCTGCCGACGGAACAAATGCCACCACCTGCACCCCCGGAAAATTCAACATTGAAAAAATGCTTGAAGCCGCAGAAGAATACCCTATGAATTTAGGCTTTCTCGGAAAGGGCAACAGCGCAGACCTTGACACCCTCACCGAGCAGATAGAAGCGGGAGCCTGCGGACTTAAGATCCACGAGGACTGGGGCTCGACTCCCGCAGTCATTGACAGGGCTCTTACAGCGGCGGACAAGTATGATGTTCAGGTCTCCATTCATACGGACACGCTGAATGAGGGTGGTTTTGTGGAGGACACTCTTGCGGCGGTAAACGGCAGGACTATCCACACCTATCACACCGAGGGCGCAGGGGGCGGACACGCTCCCGATATCATAAAGGCAGCGGCATTTCCGAACATTCTCCCCTCCTCCACCAACCCCACTATGCCCTTTACCGTAAATACAATCGACGAACATCTTGATATGCTTATGGTCTGCCACCACCTTGACTGCAAGGTCCCCGAGGACGTGGCATTTGCGGATTCGAGGATACGTCCCGAAACTATCGCAGCTGAAGATGTTCTTCACGATATGGGCATTTTCAGTATGATGTCAAGCGACTCTCAGGCAATGGGACGTGTTGGCGAGGTAATTACACGCACCTGGCAGACTGCTTCAAAAATGAAGGATCAGCGTGGAACGCTCCCCGAGGACAGCGGCAGAAACGATAATTTCAGGATAAAGCGGTATGTTTCCAAATACACCATAAATCCCGCTGTGACCCACGGAATTTCGGATTATGTAGGCTCGGTGGAGGTCGGCAAATACGCAGACCTTGTTCTCTGGAAGCCTGCGATGTTCGGCGTTAAGCCCGAAATGATAATCAAGGGCGGCTTTATCTGTGCCTCAAAAATGGGCGATGCAAATGCGTCCATACCCACACCTCAGCCTGTGGTGTACACAAAGATGTTCGGCGCTCACGGGCTTGCTGTGAAGAGGAGCTGCATCAGCTTTGTATCGGCTGCCGCTTCGGATAACGGCATCAAGGAGCGCCTTGGGCTTGAAAGGATCGTTCTGCCCGTTAAAAACTGCCGCAGCATCGGCAAAAAGGATATGCGCTTCAATGACAGGACAGGCGATATCAGGGTCGATCCCGAAAATTACCGTGTGACTGTTGACGGGGAGCATATAACCTGCGAGGCAGCTAAAGAACTGCCGCTCACTCAGAAATATTACCTGTTCTGATACATTACAATTCAAGGAGCATTTTTATGATAACGGAAAAAATAATCGGAAAGCTTGGAAAGACGGATAAAAGCGTGGAATTTGTTTCGGTGGACTGGTTCGAGCGTGACAGGAAGCTGCTTCGGAAAACCACCGACAAGGGCGGGGAAATAGGCATTAAAACCGATTCACCTCTCAACGAAAATGACATCATCTATGAAGATGAGAACAGGATAATTGCGGTCACTATCGCCCCCTCCGATCTTATCAGCATAAATGTGGGCTCTATGGAGGAAATGGGACGGCTCTGCTTTGAACTTGGAAACCGTCATCTCTCTCTTGCCATTGGTGACGATAACGTCAAGTGCCCCTATGACGAGCCTACATTTCTGTATCTGAAAAAGCTGGGCTTTGACGCTGTTAAGGTACACGAGAAATTTACGGGCTATACCGAGTGCAGAGGTCACGCACACACAGATGCTCACGGAAACGAAGAGCACCACGGTCATCATCATCACAATGAGCACTGATAAAATCCCGTTTCTGCGGTTTATGCAGGCACTGGATCCCCTGTTCCCCATAGGCGCATTCACCCTCTCCAACGGACTGGAGACCTATGTTCAGAAGGATATCGTGAGGGATAAAAAAAGCCTTTCGGAGTATCTTCGGGCATATCTTCACGCACTGCCCACAGGAGATGCAGGCTTTGCGGCACGGGCAGCCCTTGGAGATGACCCTGCATATCTCGATGAGCTTTTTGCGGCGGCAAGGTCGCCCTATGAGCTGAGAAACGGCAGCAGAAATCTTTGCAGACGTTTTATCAAAACGGAGGCAAAAATGGGGAGCTGTCCCCTGCTTGAAAAATACGGACGGGACATTATGGCAGGCACACCTGACGGCTGTCACCCTGTGGCGGTGGGGCTGTTTATCCGTGATATCGGTGCAGATGTGTACAGCAGCATTTCGATGTACTGCTACAGTCTCCTTTCGGCAACGGTAAATCACGCCGCAAAGCTGGTTCCGCTCAGTCAGCTTGACGGTCAGGCTGCCCTTGCGGAAATAATTGAGCATATACCCGAAGCGGCACAGCTTGCAATGGCAGTCCGTACCGATGATCTGGGGATAGGCGGTCCGGGCTTTGATCTTCGCTCAATGGAGCACGAAAAGCTTTACTCGAGAATTTATATCTCATGACCTGAAAGGACGTACAAAATTATGTCATATGTAAAGATAGGCGTGGGCGGCCCGGTGGGTTCGGGCAAAACCGCCCTTATAGAGCGCCTTACAAGAAAAATGTCCGAGGAATACAGCATATGCGTTGTGACCAATGATATCTACACCAAGGAGGACGCAGAGTTTCTTATCAAAAATTCCGCTCTTCCCCCCGAAAGGATAGTCGGCGTTGAAACAGGCGGCTGCCCTCACACTGCTATTCGTGAGGACTGCTCGATGAATCTTGAAGCCGTTGATGAAATGGCGGCAAAATTTCCCGATGTGCAGATAATTTTCATCGAAAGCGGCGGAGACAACCTTTCAGCCACATTCTCCCCCGACCTTGCGGACGCTTCCATTTATGTAATAGATGTGGCGCAGGGTGAGAAAATACCTCGAAAGGGCGGCCCCGGTGTCACCCGCTCCGACCTGCTTGTTATAAACAAGACAGATCTTGCACCGCTGGTAGGGGCAAGCCTTGACGTAATGGCTTCCGACTCAAAGCGAATGAGGGGTGACCTACCCTTTATGTTCACAAATCTTATGACCCTCGAGGGCGTGGACGCAGTTATTGACTGGATAAAAAAATACGTCCTTTTTGAGGACCTGAAATGAGCATCTTAAGGCTTACCGCCGAAAGCCGAAACGGTCGGACGGTCATATCTCACAGCGAATTTACCGCTCCGCTGAAAATCGCAAGCCCCTTTTACCGTGACAGCTGTACCGAAGTAATGATGATGGCGGCAAGTGCGGGGATACTTGAAGGCGATGAGTATGATATTGAGATAACCGTCAGGGAAAACGCCAGCCTTAAATTCACCGCACAGTCATACTCGAAGATATTCAAGGCTGACAAAATGGGTGCGAAACAGCGTGTCAGGATAACCGTGGAAAGCGGCGGCAGCCTTATTTATATGCCCTGCCCCGTGATCCCCTTTGCCGACAGCATTTTTGACAGTCGGACGGAGGTGCGGCTGAAAAGCGACAGCAGCTTTGTTATGACCGATATCCTTGCCTGCGGAAGAGCGGCAATGAAGGAGCGCTTTGCATTCGGGAGTTACCGTTCAAGGACGGCTGTATACTGCGATGACAGGCTGTGCTTTCTTGATAATCAAAGGCTTGTGCCCTCTGAGGCGGAGCTTTCGGGCATTGGATTTTTTGAAAGACATTCCCACACGGGTATGATGTACATTTACGGAAAAGAGCCGCATATCACTGAAAATGACAGACTTGAAGCGGCTGTTACAAGCGCCTGCAAGGGCGTGTGCATTCGTGCCGCAGGAGACAGTGCGGACGAAATATGGCGGTATTTCGGAGATATAATATGATACAAAAATCACCGTACGAAGTGTCAATGCTTCATACGGTGATTTTTTCAACCTGCATTATTCACCAACGCAACGGGGATAATGCTGCGGATATTTTTGTCACGATAGCTGATACTAATAACCAATTGTTCTATAGATAAAGCCGACAGATGAAATAAGACCAGTCTAGGAAAGCGACCGCAGGCGGGCTTTGCGCCCGGCAAGGAAGCTTGACGACGAATGGGCTTATTTCAGCCGAGGATTTGTCTATAGGTTAATTGGTTATTAGTATGACCTCGTCCACGATAACGTCCACATCAAAGGAACGGGAGATGTTTTTCTCGGTGAGTATCTCCTCCGCCCTGCCGTAGAATATCTCGCCCTTTCGGTTCATCATAAATGCGTCATCGGCAGAAGTCTGCTCGGTGCCGTTGTCCGCTGCGCCGCAGCCTGCCATAGATGCAGCCATATCGTGAGGACAGGCGAAAATACTCCCACGCTTTTCTCTGTAAATGAGCAGTGCGCAGGCGAAATATGGTCATTTTTTGAAAATCAGATGTCTCGGACGCATAATGGGACTTGGCATAGGAACCGTTCTTGCGGCTTTCACTATGGGCAAGAGCATAGGCTTTGCCGGTGAGCTTATTGACAGGAAATTTGTTTTTGAGAATTTTATGACGTTAAAAAAGGATAAGACATAAAAATCCCCTGCAATGCAGAATAGCTTTATGCATTGCAGGGAGTTTTTTTATCTTGAATAAATTTTTTCTGAAAATACATCTCCTGTTTCGGGATCGGTAAGATAAACCATAACAGAATCAGAACTGTTATCAAGAACAAATGTTGTTGACAAGCTCACTGTTTCGTTTGGTTCGGCTTTAAACCATTTTAAAAGATATCCCTCATTATCCTGACTTTCTGAGCTTACTGAAAGCTGTTTTGTTCCCTGATATGCCAAAACCGCATAAATGCTGGCAGGTGTTGCAGGAGAATCGGACGTATTTGTAAAAGTGCTGTCAACAACTATCTTGCCGCTGTCAGTAAATCCCGCTCCCTTTATTTCAAAAGAATACGGAACATCCTCTTTACTGTAACATATCTCAGTAATTGGTGTCATTATTGAATGATAGGTAAATACATCGTTCCATTCCAATGTATATTCATTCCAGACATTGACAGAAGAAATAAGTTCAACAGGGTCACTAAAATTATTGGTTTCAAACACCTTTGTAAGTTCGACCGTTGCACCGGGAAGTATATCCGTCCTTTCATCATAGTCACCGAATGATACCTCCGAAAGCTCAATGCCGTTCTGATATGCTCTAAGTTCACCTGCCAGATCCCTCATACAAGTATTTGCTCCCGATGTATTATTAAAGCTGTAATTGACAATAAAGCCTGATGAATCCTCGACATAATTTCCATATGAAGTATGTCCCGACATAGTTCCTATATATGCCTCTTTAAATCTTATCTTTCCGTCATTGAATGATGCAACTGTCTTAACGTTTTTTTCCATATTCAAAGGCTCTACAGTTATCGGTTCATATGCATAATTATCGGGAACAGCCTTTTCGGGTACTTCATTCCCACAGCCCCCAAGCATCACTGCCGCAGCAATAACAGCAGCAGCCGACAATAAGCCTTTTCTGATACCTCTGTATTTTGACATTTTCATTTCTCCCATATTTGTAAAATCCTGCATTTTCTGCATTATTTGCATTATACATCATATCGGAGAAAAATTGGTGTGCTGTCAGCTAACAAAATGAAAAAAAGCACATTCGGTTCAGCGTGAGGATATACCCTGAAATACCCCGTACAGTGGATCATCTTCCTTTTCATAACTCCAGACATATGGGGAAATATATTTAAATGTCGCCAAAGTATCATCAAGGGTCAGTGAGTGTACTCTGCCTTCGGGTACATCATACCGATCCGAGCCGCAGCAGGTGATCTGCTTTGAAGTGTAAAGATACAGATTCAGCATTCCGCTGTCGGTGTAATCAAGGTTATTGTTATTATAATAAAACACCTGACTGTTTATATTGCTCCCTACTCTTCCCATTGACAGCACAATGTCCTTATGTCCGTCACTGTTCACATCAAGAACAGAAAGCTGCACGTATCTTCCGTCATAGATCATTCCTGTTTCCTGGTCCATTGTTTCTGTACTGATAAGGTACTTGAAGTAATTATTGTCTGAAATAATGTGAAAATCGGGATAGTTATAATACATATTCACCACCGAAACGCAAAGGCTTCTGAAATACTCATTCTGCCCCTCGGCATTATAGGCTGAAAGCTGAAAAAGGTCATCATAGCCGTCATCGTTATAATCACAGAGCATTGAGACATATTTGTTTTCTTTAAGCGACTCTGCATCAATAATGATGTAATCCATAGGTATATCATCATCGGCTTTGAACAAAAGAGGCTCTTCCATTTCCTCAGCGGTGATGCGCTGTGCCTTGTTCAAATCAAGATTTTTGTAAAATCCCTTATAATTCTCAAAGGGGTCAGTGCTTTCGGTAACATCGGCTGCGGACGATGCAGCAGTTGATGTGACCTTTTCGGTAATTGCAGCAGTCACCGTGCTTGTGGTCGTCTCAGACTCCGTTACGGTTTCACTGCTTTGGTCTGCAATGGTCGTCATAGATGTTTCGGGAGACGATGTTTCCGTGACCTGAGCGTTGCTTTCGGGCAGTGTTTCCGAGGGCGCAACAGAAGTCACGGGAACAGTTTCGCTGTAGCTCTGCACCTCTTCCCCGACGGCGGGAACAGCTTCAATGTTTTTATCCGCACCCACAGCCCATACCGATGCGGATATTATGAGCGCAGCTCCCACAGCTGTGCATATCACTGCCGCAGACCTGTTTCCGTTTAATTCTCTTAAAATTTCAGCCGCATCGGAGTAGCGGTCATTGGGATCAAGGCGGGTGCATTTGTCAATGATTTTCCTGTATTTTCTTTTATAGGCAAGGCTGCCGAAAATGCATTCAAAGGTCTTTCCCAGAGCATATATATCCGAGCGCACATCAGTCTGCGAAAAGCCGTACTGCTCGGGAGGGGCAAAACCCGCTGTGCCCAGATGCCGTGTGTCGCTGTCGGCTTGGGGCTTTATTCTTCTTGCGGCTTCAAAGTCAATAAGGCAGATGTGACCGTTCGGTGTCATAAGAATATTTGAAGGCTTGATATCACGGTGGATTATGCCGAGACTGTGGATATGGATAAGGACAGCACAAAGCTCTTTTGCGGCTTTTACCATCTGCTTTTCGTCAGTACAGGCTTCGGAAATAATGCTGCCGTCTACAAACTCTTCAATGACTGTTATATCATTTTTATCTTCGGTAACTGAAAATATCTTCGGCATAAATTTATGGGGATTTTCCCGGAGCAGCTCATAAACTTCGGTATTGCCGCCGATTATAATACGCTTTATGCGTTTTTTTCCGTTCTCATCGGTGATACAGTACACGCTGCCCCGCTTTGATTTTTTTATGAGCTGCTCCAACTTTTCACCCCGCCGCACTTGACATTTATTTGTAATTATGATACCATAATCTCTATGGAATGTCAACAAGAAAGGGATTTTTCGTAATGATAAAAAACACCGAAGAGATGGAACAGGAGATCACAGGAACTGACAATATTTACGATCTTATTGACAAGCGCTCCGACAGCTTCCGAAGCGAAACCGTTTCGGAGTACCTGAAAACAAAGCTTGGGGAAAAGGGCATCAAAGCCGCAGAAGCCGTCCGCAGATCGGGTATAGAGCGCTGCTACGGTCAGCAGATAATCTCGGGGGTAAGAACGCCCTCCCGCAGCAAGCTTATCGCAATTTCTTTCGGCATAGGTCTGAGTCTTGCCGAAGTGAACGAGCTTATGAAAATATCCTGCAACCGCCCCCTTTATTCCCGTGACAAGCGGGACGCTGTTATCATTTACGGGATATCAAACGGTCTTGACATAAGCAAGGTTAACGAGATACTTTTTGAAAAGAGCATTGACATCATCGAATAGACAGCCGCGCAGGGTATTTCAACTGGTGAATTATTATTCTGCTGATTATTAATAAATTATTGTAGGGGACGGGTTTCCCGTCCCGCAGTCACCAATATTATAAAAAAACGGGACGGGAGACCCGTCCCCTACAGTAATATGTGGCGACCTGAAATATATTCGCACCAAAAGTTCACTGTTTATTTACTCATTGAAACACCGTGGACGGCTGAGTATTTTTCCTTGACAGGAAATCCTATATATGTTATAATAAATTCAGACCGACAGACAAAAATGTTTATCGGTCTTATAAAAAGCTCTTTGGTTAGTATATGCTAATTAAAATCAAATGAAAGGGTGATAGCCATTACCGGGGAAATTTTTCGGGGAATACTTATTCCCTTTCTCGGAACATCTCTCGGCGCATTGTGCGTTGTTTTTATGAAAAACGAGTTCCACCTGTGGGTACGCAGAGCGCTAATAGGCTTTGCGGCGGGAGTTATGACCGCTGCATCGGTGTGGAGCCTGCTGATCCCGTCAATGGAGCAGTCGGCGGATATGGGAAAAGCCGCCTGGATACCTGCCGCTGCGGGATTTATTGCAGGCATCGCATTCCTGCTCATTCTCGATAACATTATCCCTCATCTTCACATAAATGCGGAACAGGCGGAGGGTCCTCACAGCAGGCTGAAAAAAACCACAATGCTTGTGCTGGCGGTCACTCTCCACAATATTCCCGAGGGAATGGCTGTTGGCGTGGTATATGCGGGAATGGCGGCGGGCAACGGCACTATCAGTGCGTCAGGTGCTCTTGCCCTTGCCATAGGCATCGCCATTCAGAATTTCCCCGAGGGAGCTATTATTTCAATGCCGCTGAGAAACGAGGGTATGTCAAAGGGCAAGGCGTGCCTTTACGGCATACTGTCGGGAGCTGTGGAGCCTGTGGGAGCGGTCGTTACAATACTTGCGGCGGGGCTTATCGTTCCCGCACTCCCCTATCTTCTGAGCTTTGCGGCAGGGGCTATGCTTTATGTGGTTGTGGAAGAGCTTATCCCCGAAATGTCGGAGGAGCCACATTCAAACATCGGCACGGTTTTCTTTGCGGCAGGGTTTGTGATCATGATGATACTTGATACGGCGCTCGGATAAAACATATCCCCTAAATGACCTGTTACTTCGGTCATTTAGGGGAATGTAATAATAACCAATAAAACTGTAGACAAAAAAATCTTCGCATAATCCATATATGCAAGATCATGCTCGATTTTTTGTGCAGTTTTTAATTGGTTATCAGCATTTACTTCTTTTTCCCGAATTTCTTCATATTTATCTCGGGAACGGCAAGATTTTCAAAAATAAGATCCCCGTCCTCCTCCTTGGAGATGTCATCATCTTCGGGAGTCTTTTTTTCAGAACCGACGTGTATTTCGGGCACTGCAAGATTTTCCGAGAAATAATCTATTTTTTTGTCCTTGCCTTTAAATAAGCCTTTCATAAAAAAACCTCCTGTCAGTTGATAAGATTTATAAAGAATGTGATAACAAGACTGTTTATAAAGTCAGCAAACATACTCCCCACGATAGGCACAAGGATATATGCCTTTACAGAGGGAGCATATTTTTCGGTTATCGCCTGCATATTCGCCATTGCGTTGGGTGTTGCACCCATTCCGAAGCCGCAAACGCCTGCGCAAAGCACCGCTGCGTCATAATCACGTCCCATTGCGTTGAATACCACAAAATAGGCAAAGAGTATCATTATAACGACCTGAGCCGCAAGAAGCATCACAAGAGGGAGAGCCAGCTCTGCCAGCTGCCACAGCTTAAGGGTTATCATTGCGATGCCGAGGAAAAGTGACAGGCATATGCCGCCGATGTCGTTTATCTCGCCCATATGGATATGGAGCCTGCCTGTGTATTCGTCGATATTTCTCATAAATGCCGCCACTATCATTGAACCGATATAAACGGGGAAGGTCATTCCCGTAAGGGAAAGCAGCTTTGAAACAAGAGTGCCGATACCCATTGCCACAGCAAGCTGATATGCCGCAGGAGCATACATACTTACTGAGCGGTGATGCTTCTGTTCCTCCTCTTCAAGCACTGAAGCGTCCTCGTTAACTGCGTCTTTGAGCAGGCCTTTTTTCACTATGAGCCTGCGGGCGATAGGTCCGCCGAGAAGTGAGCCGATTATAAGTCCGAAGGTGGCTGCGGCGGTGCAGAAGGTGGTAGCGCCCTCAATGCCGAAATCCTCAAGGACAGAGCCGAATGCGCCCGATGTTCCATGACCGCCCACCATCGGGATAGAGCCTGTACACATACCGATAAGGGGGCTTATCCCCATAACCGAGGAAAGTCCCACGGCTGTAAGGTTCTGTATAACGATAAGTGCGCAGAGGCAGGCAAGAAAAATAACAAGGCTCACTCCGCCCGACCGCAGCACCTTGATGTTCGCCTGAAAGCCAACAGAGGTAAAAAACATTACCATACAAACGTTTTTGAGAGTCTCATCAAAGCTGAACTCAACTATCCCGCAGACATAGAGCAAGCAGGAAATCACGGCAAATATGACTCCTCCCACAACGGGAGCGGGGATACAGAAGGTCTCCAGAAATTTTACTTTTTTCTTAAGAAATCCCCCGAGAAAAAGCACTCCCACTGCCGCCGCAAGGGTCTGGTACATATCAATATCAAGTACGTGCAAAACAGAAAGCCTCCTTTAATCCTGTGAACCGAATATGAAGGACGTGCCTTCCTTTGCGGGGTCGGTGTTCACTGTTACCCCAACGCCTGCGTAATAATCCGCAGCCCCCTTGTGGAAGCTGCAGGGAATGTCGGAAACAGCATAGTCAAGCTCAGGCTCAGGGACTGTAACGGAATATTTTATCCTGCCGCTGTTTTCAAAAAGCTCTGCTGTGACGGCTTTAACTCTTTCGCTGTCGGCGTGAGCTTCTGCCGCAAGTATCGCTTTTACGCCAACGGTGGCGATATCCTCGCTCTGACCTCTGTACGTACCTGCGGGGATAACCGATTCGGAATAGCCCTTGTAAAGATCTGTCATATAACGAATAGCTGTGCTGTCAGGGGCGATAAAGCGGATATCAGTGCTTTCCGCAAGCTCCGAAACTACCGTTGAGGGTGCGCCCGCAATGATGAAAAAAACATCTATCTCATTTTTCTCGATTGCTTCGGCGGACTCGGTGTAGGACATATAAACGGTGTTCACCTCGGAAATATCCACCCCTGCCGAACGGAGGAGGTAATCCGCATTTTTGGCAACACCCGAGCCCTCTTCGCCTACGGACATAGTTTTTCCTTTCAGATCGGAGAGCGTGTAAATGTCGGAATCGTTTCGGACGATAAGCTGGAATGCTTCGTCATAAAGCCCTGCAACAGCTCTTACCCCCGAAACAGGCTCTCCCGCAAAGTCTCCCGTACCGTTTACGGCTTCGGAGAGCACATCGCTCTGGACAATGGCAAGGTCAACAAAGCCCTCGCTCAGAAGCCGCATATTTGCCTGCGAGCCTGCGGTCTGCTTCACGTCGATGCCGCCGCCGTCCAGCTCACGGAGCATATTTGCATATGTGTAGTAAAGTCCGCCTGTGTTGCCGGAACCCAGCCGCAGCTCATCAGATTTTGCACAGGAGCTGAGTGCAAAAACAAGCACTGCCGCACAGACAGTCTGCATTATTCTTTTTATTCTCATTTTAAACCGCCTTTTTTTATACTGTTATGGCTTAATTTTATCAGAAATTAAATACAACATATTAAATATTCTGTCAAGGTGATGTAAATTTTATCACCAAAGCGTAAAAGTCGGCAGGTTTCCTCTTTTCTTATTGACAAAAAAATGCAGATGCATTACAATATAAAATGGATATTTATTGAGAGGAAGTCGGAAAATGTTCAGAATTATGGAGCCTGACGAAGCGATAAACCTTATAAATGACGGCGATGTTATATGCCTTAATTCATTTGTGGGTATCGAAAACCCCGTGGAGCTTCACGAGGCTGTATATCACAGATACAAGGCGACAGGCTCGCCAAATCACCTTACTATAGTTTCCAGCGCAGGCTTCGGCGTATGGGACGAAAACCGCAATGCAGAAAGCTACATAAGGGACGGCGCTGTTGACAAGCTCATCTGCGGTCATTTCGGGGCTATGCTCAGCACAAAAAAGCTTGTCCTCGAGGACAGATTTGAAGCTTACAATCTCCCCCTGGGCTGCATTTCCCACGCTATACGTGCTCAGGCAGGCGGTCTCCCCGGAGCACTTTCCAAGGTAGGACTTGATATTTTCGTTGACCCACGCCTTGACGGTCCCGGAATAAACAATCTCTCCAAGGACGACAGCCTTGTAAAACGGGTCTATGTTGACGGAGAGGAATTTCTTTATTATACCCTGCCGAAGCTGAATGTTGCGCTCATAAAGGGCACTGCCGCAGACCGAAAGGGAAATATCTCCTTTGACGATATGTATATGTCGGGTGACGCACTGTCAATATGTCAGGCGGTAAAGGCAAATCACGGCAAGGTGATCGTTCAGGTGGACAGGATAGTAAGCACCCCCGCACGTCCCCGAAACACAATTATCCCCGGCTGCCTTGTGGATGCGATAGTTATGGTCGAGCCCGAGCCGAGGCACGCAGCATATGAGTCCCTTACGGGAAGCTTTGAGATACCCTATTCCCAGTGGCAGGACTGGAACGAGATGCTTGCTGAGAGGACATACACCAAAACTGCCATAAATCCTGCGGGTGACATTATCGGCAGGCGTGCCGCAAAGGAGCTGAGACCCGATGATATCGTAAACATCGGCATAGGCATTCCCGAAAATGTGGCGAGATACGCAAGGGAAAGCGGTATGCTCGACAGAATAACCCTTACCGTGGAATCAGGCGGCGTAGGCGGCTTCCCTGCTTCGGGAACGGTTTTCGGAGCAATGATAGGCGCTGCGTCGATGAACGATATGGCGAACCAGTTCGACCTTTACGACAACGGCGGTCTTGACATCTGCTTTATGGGCGCACTTGAGGTCGACCGTTTCGGAAACGTAAATTCCCACAGAGGTCCCGGAGCATTTTCGGGCATCGGCGGCTTTGCGAACATCACCGCAAAGACCCACACGGTAGTTTTCTGCCTTACCTTCAACACAAAGGGTCTTGATGTGGCTGAAAACGGCGACAGTGTTGAGATAATTAAGAACGGCTCTATCCCGAAATTTGTTGACAGGATAGACAACATCAGCTTTTCCGCAAAGCGTGCCTGCGTGAATGGTCAGAGAGTGCTGTACATCACGGAAAGATGCGTTTTTGAGCTTTCGGAGAACGGTCTAAGGCTCACTCAGGTCTATGACGGCGTTGATGTTAAAAAGGATATCCTTGAACTGCTGCCCTTTGATGTGGAGATCGACGGAAGCATTGATGTCAGATAAGACAGGAGTGAAGGATATGAATAAATTCAGAACAGTGGTATCGCTTATAATTATGGTGATATCAGCCTTTGCGGGTTTTATTGTCGGGGCTTTTATGAACAATGCAATGGGTGGTGCGATTTTATTTGCCCTTGTTTCGGGAATTTCCTGCATTGTCTATACCGTTGACAATCCACGGAAATAAACTGCATAATACAAAACTCCCACGGAGCAATTAGTGCGTTCCGTGGGAGTTTTCATTTATTCCGAAAGCAGCATTCTGTCATTATTGAGCTTTGTTCCGCTTGCCTGCTCGAATTTCATACTAATCTTTAATCGTTCTGTAGACAAAGGCGGCAGATAGAACGCTGCCAATCTATGAAAGCGACCGCAGGCGGCAGCAGTGGCGGCTGTGAATATTTATTAAAAAATCCGCTGAAATCCCCTGTGATAAGTGCCGACAATGCCCCCACAAGCTCCGCTGTGACAATAAATATGAACAGCTCGGTATAGCTTTTTATCTTCATATTGCCATACGACCTCCGAATTTTATTTTCGGTATAATATATGCGGAAACATTTTTTATATAACGATAAAAATGCTTAGCCGTCAGTCAAAATAGAAAATGTCCTCAAATTTTTTGTCAAGCGCAATGCAGAGGATAAGCGCAAGCTTGGCTGTGGGACAAAACTGACCCGTTTCAATTGAGCTTATTGTATTTCTTGAAACACCTACAAGCTCCGCAAGCTTGCTTTGGGAAAGCCCCCGTTCTCCACGAATTTCTTTCAATCTGTTTTTTAAAATAAGACTGTTTTCCATATTCTGACCATTCCTTAAAACATACTGCAAACAAAAGCAACAGCTCCCGCCAAAGCACAAAAGCACCAAACTGCACCCATTATCAGATTTTTTAGGTCGCTGAGCTTTATTCCTTTATAAATGGAAGCGCCTGCATTTACAGCCATAATTATGCTCCAAAAGCTGTAATTCATTCCTCCGCCCAAAATTAATTGAACCAAAAAAAGAATGAAGCCCAGCACAAATGAAAAAGATACACCTATTTGAAAAGCTTTCAGGTTTATCTCCATCTCGTAAGGATCTTTTTGACTGTTTTCTCGGCGGCTTTTTTCAAGTATCTCGTCCTTGTTCATAACAATACTCCTCCATAATAAAATCGTTTCTGCCAAGTTAGCTTTGCAAATATATTATATCACTGACAAGTATACTTGTCAATAACTTTTGCAAAGTTTTCTTTGCATTTTTTCGTATCGGAGCATATGTGTCATCAATATTAACAATATGTAAATTAACGATGATTACTCTTGATTTTTACAGCATACTGAGCTATAATTAATTTAGCACTCAAAAGATAAGAGTGCTAACACTTACAGATGCAAAGTGCTAAACATTACATAAATTCTAAGGAAGTGCATTTACTATGGCAGAAACAAAACAGTTCAAAGCAGAATCAAAACGTCTCCTTGATATGATGATAAACTCTATCTACACCCACAAGGAAATTTTCCTGAGAGAGCTTATCTCAAACGCCAGCGATGCTATCGACAAGCTTTATTTCAAGTCCCTTACCGATGACAAGGTTGGAATGAACAAGTCCGATTTCGCTATCAACATCATTGCCGACAAGGACGCAGGCACGCTGACTGTCACCGATAACGGCATCGGTATGACTGCCGAGGAGCTTGAAAACAACCTCGGTATCATCGCAAACAGCGGTTCATTCAAGTTTAAAAATGAGAATGAAAAGAATGACGATGTTGATATTATCGGTCAGTTCGGTGTGGGCTTCTATTCCGCATTTATGGTTGCAAAGGAAGTAAGAGTCCGCTCCAGGGCATACGGCTCCGACAAGGCATATGTATGGACATCAACAGGTGTTGACGGCTACACCATTGAAGAGGATGACAAGGACACCGTGGGCACTGAGATCCGCCTGACCCTTAAGGACGATACCGAAAACGAGAAGTACAGCGAATATCTCAGCGACTTCCGAATCAAGGAGCTTGTTAAGAAATACTCCGACTATATCCGCTTCCCCATTAAAATGGACGTTGAGAAATCCCGCAGAAAGGCTGACGCAAAGGAGGACGATTACTCCGACGAGGCTTACGAGAAATACGTTGAAAACGAAACCCTCAACAGTATGGTACCTCTTTGGAGAAAGAACAAAAACGAGCTTAAGCCCGAGGATTACAACAATTTCTACAAAGAGAAATACTACGATTACACCGACCCTCTCAAATATATCCACTCCAAGGTCGAAGGCACCACAACATACGATTCACTCCTCTTTATCCCCGCTCAGGCTCCCTACAATTTCTATTCCAAGGACTATGAAAAGGGTCTCCAGCTTTATTCAAGCGGCGTGCTGATTATGGACAAGTGTGCCGATCTGCTCCCCGATTATTTCTCATTCGTAAAGGGTCTTGTTGATTCCGCAGACCTGTCACTGAACATTTCAAGAGAAATGCTCCAGCACGATCATCAGCTCAAGCTTATTGCAAAATCCATTGAAAAGACTATCAAGAGCGAGCTGAAAAAGATGCTGAACAATGACCGTGAGAATTACGAAAAATTCTGGAAATCTTTCGGCGTTCAGCTGAAATTCGGCGTATATGACAACTACGGCAGAGACAAGGACGCTGTTGAAGATCTGCTCCTCTTCACATCTTCCGCTGAAAAGAAGCTTGTGACACTCGATGAATATGTTGCAAGAATGAAGGAAGATCAGAAGTACATCTACTATGCCGCAGGCGACAGCGTTGCAAAGATAGAGGCACTTCCTCAGACCGAGCTGCTCCGTGACAAGGGCTATGAGATACTTTATCTCACCGATAATGTTGATGAATTTGCCGTAAAGGTACTTATGAGACACGGCGAGAAGGAGTTCAGAAATGTTTCGGAGGGCGATCTCGGCATCGACAGCGAGGAGCAGAAGGAAGAGACAAAGAAGCTGTCCGAGGACAACAAGGATATGCTTTCTCTCATCACCGAGGCACTTGGCGGAAAGATAAAAGAATGCCGCATTTCCGACAAGCTGAAATCCCACCCCGTATGCATTTCAAGCTTCGGTCAGATATCTCTTGAAATGGAGAAAATACTCAATCAGAATCCTCAGAACCAGAAAGTCACCTCCGAAAAGGTGCTTGAGATCAACCCCAACCACAAAATATTTGCCGCTATGCAGAAGCTTTTCGAGACCGACAAGGACAAATTCAAGGACTACGCTTCCATTCTCTACGATCAGGCTCTCCTTATTGAGGGAATGCAGATAGATGACCCTGTTGAATTTTCCAACAAGATTTGCAGCCTGATGGCTGAATAATCCCCCAAATCAAGCTTTGCCCCCGATATCAGATTATATCGGGGGCATTTTTTCATTTGCATAATTTTTCCGCAAGGCTCAGAAATTTTTTCTCCGAAAGTATCTCGTGAGTGACAAAGCCGCCGTTATAAAATAGCGCCGAGACCGTCCACACCGCAGGAGCATTCTGCGCCGCCTCTGCGCTGTTGATATGAATGCATTTGAACGGAATATTATTATCCGCCGCAGCTTTTTCGATGATCGGCACATACTTTGCATTGAACGGACACTGATTTGTAAAGTAAAGCACAAAGCCTGTATCGTCCGTTTTCGGGTGCTTTGCGCTGTCTTTGAATTTCGGCACAGCCGCATTTTCATCAAACGGCAGATACATCAGCGTGTAGTACGGCTCTGCGCTGTCGCAGACCACAAAGCCCATATGGGAAAGAAATTTCGGGTCGGAAAGAAAGGTTTTTTTCTTTTCCGAGGATATCACACAAAGCCCTTTTTTGCCCTTTTCACGGCTGTCGGAAATGCACCTTTCAAGCAGCTCCCTGCCGCAGCCGTGACCCGAAAGCTGACCCGACACCCAGAAGCAGTCTATGAACATAAATCCGTCCGCTTCAACAGGTGCCCACGCCTTTTCTGCGGGGATATACTCGATAAAGCACTTTCCCCTTGCGTCCGCTTTGATAAACACGAGCCCGTCATCAAAGCGGTCACTGAGCCACGCCTTTTTTAAGGACACCTGCACATCTTTATTGCCTGAAATAGCACAGCAGATATGCTCGTCCGTGATATTTTCCTTTGTAAGCTTTATATATTCCATTTTCCCCTCACATTATAAAACAAATTCCAGCTGACAGTCGCAGGGCTCTTTTTCGGCGTGATACCTGCTGTATTCCTCCGCTTCACGGCAGCCCACAGCTCTGTAAAAGCTCTGGCTTTCCACCGATGAATGGGCGGAGATGTACAGCTTTTCCGCACCCATTTCCCTTGCCCGTGCGCTTATCAGCTCAAAAAGTCTCCTGCCGATGCCGCTTCCCCTGCGCTCCTCGGTGACGTGAATGCAGGAAAGCTCGAGATATCTGTATTTCTCCCCGAAAAAAGTGCTTTCCGCCGATGCAAAGCCAACAAGCCTATTATCATCAAATGCTCCGAAAACCACGCCCCCTGTTCTCACTGTGTTTTTAAGGCATTTCACGAGGAGCTCATATTCCTTTTCTCCCCAGTCCTCGGTAAACGGGTTGTCGATGATGACCCATTTGCCGTCTGTCTTTCGCCAGCATTTCGTGACCTCCTGATGCCTGTGAAAATCACTCCACAGCTTGATGTTTATCATATTTTCCGTAAGTCTGATGTACTCCATATGTCACTCCCCCATAATCCTCGAATCCATATTGAAAACAAGCTGCCATTTTCCGTCAGACTTTTTCCACACAGATGCAACGTGAAATTTTCCTGCCATATCGCTGCTTTCGGGTCGATCCGCTTCGGTCTTTACAATGTAATGCACCGCCGCCATATCATCGCTCTGTGCGGTCATCTCAAAGTCGGATATCTCATATGCCGCCACGCCGAAATCAGTTATAAACCCCGCATATTCAGCCCCCGTACAGGGATATCCGCCGCAGATCATCACGGCAGACTGTGAAACAACTTCAAGAAATGCCGCCCTGTCACCCGACACCGCTGCGTTCCACATTTTTCTTTCAAGCTCATTAATTTCATTCATCTGCATTTCCCCTTTCCGCCGCCGCTTTCATTCCCTCAACAAGCACATCAAGGGACAGCTCGAAGCTCTCGTTTATGTCCGCAGGGTGACCGAATGCACCGTTGTTCACAAGGAGGGAAAAGCCCTCCAGAAATCCTCTCAGGGTCCGTATGAGATGCTCGGACATTTCCCGTGAAATGCCTGCTTCTCTGAGAGTTCCGTAAAGCTGTGAAAACATTGCTGCGGTAGCGTTCATCGAGCTTTCATCGGTATATTTGTTGTACCACAGCATTGCCCCGAAAACGCCCCTGTTTTCTGCGGCATAGCGGTAAAATGCCCTGCACATCGCCTTTATGGCATCATATCCGCTGTGACCCTCAGCCACTTTCACCACAGCGTCCCCAAGCTGCTCCCAGCCGTAAAGCATAATTTCCCTTTTAAGCTCATCAAGCCCCGAAATATGGTTATACAGCGAGGGCGAACGAATTTCAAGCCGCTGTGCAAGGTCTTTCAGCGACAGCTCATCAAGCCCTTTTTCATTTGCAAGCTCTGCCGCCGCCGCAATGACCGCCACCTTGTCAAGTCCTTTTTTTGCCAAATCTATGCCTCCTTTGACTAATTCAATTAGTTTACATATATATTATAACTAATCAAATTAGTTTTGTCAAGTATAAAATTTTTTCATTTATTTTTCGTAAAATATACCGAATAGTGTTTACAAGGATAATAATTTGTAGTATAATATATTTATATTATATATCAAGCATAAAAAAATGAAAGGGAACACAAAATGAAAATTGACTGGAACAGCAAATACACCACCATTTCCGCATACACGGTCATTACCTTTGCGATCTGTCTGGCTATGGTGCTTTTCGTTGTCTGCTTTTCGTCCATAACAGGTGCGCTGGGTGCGGCGGTGAACACGCTGTCCTCATTTGTATGGGGCTTTGTCATCGCATTTCTCTTAAACCCCGTGATGCTCTGGACAGAAAAGCTGATGAAAAAGCTGCTTGAAAAAAAGAAGCCTCACCCGAAGCTTTGCCGATTTATCAGTACATTTGTTGCAATAATTTTCGGCATCGCCGTAATATCCGCCCTCATTGCCATTATCGTTCCTCAGGTTCTGGAGAGCATTATGACCATTTTCAGCAATGCTCAGAATTACATCAACAACATCTACAACTGGATAAACACCACACTTGCGGAATATCCCGATGTGGCAAATTACTTAAACGATCAGCTGGACAGCATTGAAAATACTATCCTCACCGCCGTCAACAGCCTTATCCCAAAGGTGGGTGACTGGGCTGTGAAGCTCAAGGACGGAGCTGTGGGCTTTGCTGTGGGTCTGAAAGATTTCGTTATCGGATTCATCGTTGCGGTCTATCTTCTTCTCGATAAAGAAAAATTCATTGCTCAGGCAAAAAAGCTTGTTACCGCTGTTTTCCCCGAGAGAGCTGCTTACGAGATAAAGAGGATATCCACCAAGATAAATATTTCTCTCAACGGCTTCATTACGGGAAAGATCCTCGATTCCTTTATCATCGGAATGATATGCTTCGTACTTATGACCATTTTCAAAATGGAATTCCCCGTACTTATAAGCACGATCATCGGCGTTACGAACATTATCCCGTTCTTCGGTCCGTTCATCGGCGCAATCCCCTCGGCGCTGCTGCTGCTCATCTCCGAGCCATCTCAGACGCTCCCTTTCATTGTGATGATATTCGCTCTGCAGCAGTTTGACGGAAATATCCTCGGTCCTCACATTCTGGGCGACTCCACAGGTCTCCCCGCTTTCTGGGTAATGTTTGCGATCTTCCTCGGCGGCGGACTTTTCGGCTTTGCGGGAATGATACTTGGCGTGCCGATATTCGCAGTAATTTTCGCACTCATTCAGGAAATTATCGAATCACTTCTTGCCAAAAAGGGACTGCCCACCGACACAGACTCTTATCTCCCCGAACCGCCCGCCCCGCGAAGATCAATAAAACCGCAGAAAAATAAAAAAAGCACATAAAAATAAAAGCTTGAAGCCGTTCATTAATGACTTCAAGCTTTTATTTATGTCTTATTGTGCTTTTTGTAATATATCTCGGATATTTTTTTCTGGTAGCGCTCATCAAGCTTGCCCTTTATCGCTCTTGCTCCCATTCCAGCAAGCTTTGCAAGCATAAACAAAGCATACACAAGGGATATGGCTGGGATAATCAGGAGATATGGCACAGGCTCGGCGGCAAGTCTTGCGGAAAGCTCGGCGGCTCTCAAACGGTTCTCAAACCAAGGGAGCGCCATTTTTACTTTTATCATAACGCTTTCGGCAATCTCCGACCTGCCCTTTATAAGCTTTATGAGCCCATAGCGTCCTGTCTGGTCAATGACATAGCCGTTTTCTCCCGCAGGGTTCACTTCCGTCATAACGGTATATGCATAATCCTTGACAACGTTTGGCATACACGCTTCATAATAGCTCATTACGGCGCTGTCATTGAATGCTTTCAGGGATTCAAAGGGCATATAGGCTCTCGGGGTGCTTCCATAGGCTGCCTTGTCGGTGTCGCTGTCGGGAGATTCCACAACGCCTGCCACGTAAAAGACCTTTTCACCGATGTTTACAGGCATTCCCACCGTATCCATTGAGCCAAAGAGCTGCCACGAGCATTCTCTGTCAAGGATTATCCTGTCAATGTTCGGGTCATCGGAGGTGTAGTAGCTGCCGCTCATAAGCTTTTCGGGGTGGAAGATGAAGTAGTCGCCGAATGTACCGGTGACTTCGGCGGTGACGCTTCCGAGAGTTCCCGAAAGCTGCAATGAGCTGTCGCCTCCCGCACAGTCTATCCACAGCCTGCCAGCCGAATCCTTGTCAGCGGTGACAGAGCCCTCTTTCAGCTTTTCCTCAACCGATTTTCTCAGGGAATAAACTCCCATAACGTCCAGCGAATTATCGGGGGGGAGGAACACAGACACCTGAGAATAGGTGTATTTTTCATTGTCCCACGCCTGCTTTGCGCTGTCCGAGGAATACTCATTTTTCAGCGAGACCGTTTTTCCTATGAGAGCGCCCGCTGCGATCAGCAGAACAGCGTTGACTGCGGCAAGGATTATATTGAATTTTGTCAGTCTGCTCATAAGTCCTCCATTACTCAGCGGGACGAACCTGCTCGCCTGCGGAAATGGGCTTTGTAGATGTGGTTATAACGAACTCGCTGCCGTCAAGACCGTTTACTGCGGTGTTGTTATCGTCCTTCACGATGACCTCAACATCGTATCTCACAGCCTTGTAGCGGTTTCCGAGAGGACTGCTCTTTGCTTCCATAACAAGAACGAACTTGCCGTTGGAGTCCTCCCTTACTGCGGAATTGGGAACAACTGCGCTGTAGCTCTGACCCTTGCTGCCCATTGAGAGGGTTATGGTCTGACCTGTGGAGATGTCGGAGCCTGATACCTTGAAAACGAGTATTTTCTGAGACTGTGGATTTGCTGTGTCGGGACGTATCTCGCTGAGCTCTGCGGAGAAATTGTCTCCCCAGTACCAGCTTGTTATCTCAGCCTTGTCGCCCACCTTGACCTTTTTCGCCTGGTCGGTCTTTACGGAAAATTCCACAACATAGCCCATATCGGAAACATTGATGACTGCGGCTGTTGTACCTGCCTCAACCTTGCTGCCGGAGGTCACGGAAACACTTTCCACAACGCCGCCCATTTTTGCCTTTACAACAGCGTCATAGGAATTGCTCTTAAGCTTTTCAACCTTATCCTTCTGCTTCTCTATCTCATTTGCCTTTGCTTCAAGGTCAAGCTTTGCAGTCTGGTTGTCAACATTTGCTGTGGACTGCTTTACCTCAAGGTCGGATCTGAGCTTGGATATCTCGTCCTCCTTTTCGGTTATCTTTGCGGTGAGCTGTGCTGCGGAAAGGAGTCCCTGTGCTTCCGCATCAGCCTTGCTGTCCTCGGCAGCTGTCATTTTATCGTTTGCGGCATTAAGCTTGTCGGTAACGCTGTCAAGCTCTGACTTTATTTCAAGCTTTATCTCTCTTGTTATCTTGCTGAGGTTATCCTTTGCATCGGTAAGCTTATCCTGAGCTTTCTTTGATGCAGTCTCGGCATTTTTCAGCTTTGTCTTTGAAGTGCTGCTTGATGCCGCCTTGACCATAAGATTTGAAAGCTCTCTTTCAAGCTTTGTTATCTGAATTTTCTGTGAGTCTATCTGGAGCTGAATTGATGATGAATCCTCATCGGGCTTAAGGTTGTAGAGTGAGATATAATACTCGTTGAGAAGATTTCTTGCAGTTTCTATCTCCTCCTGCTTTGAGGTGATAGACTCGCTGTAGTCGGTATTGTCGCCTATCTCCTTTACAAGGTCATCGTAATCAGTCTTTGCCTTTTCAGCCTTTTTCTCAGCAGCGGTCACACTGTCCTTGGCGGCTCTCAGGCGGTCATACCAGTCACCTGTAAGGTCAAGCATATCATCGGTATCAACAGAGGAAAGTGCAGTGTTCAGCTCTTCCTTTTCCCTTGTGAGCTTCTCGGAAAGAGACTTTGCGTCCTTGTAATCCGCCGTGGCAATGCTGAGAGGGTCTGTGCCCTTTTCTGCCGCATCAAGCTGGGTCTTAAGCTTTGCAAGCTCATCTTCCGCTCTTGAAATGGTAAGATAATCGCTTTCATAGCCCGATTTTGACGCAAGAGTAAGCTCTGCCTTTTTGTATTCGAGTTCAAGTGAATCAAGAGTGTTCTGAGCCTCGGTAAGCTCTGTGGAATCCTCGTCGGCAAGCTCAAAGAGAATGTCACCCGCAGAAACGGTCTGACCGGTTTTCACAGCCACGCTCTTTATCTCTCTTGTCTGGTCGAATTTCACCTCATAGCTTTCAGCCGCCGCAACAGTGCCGCTGCCTCTTATCTGCTCGGAGATGGTGCCCTGTGTGACATAGACCGCAGAGACCTGTGGGAGTGAATAATTCATTATAGTATTTGAGAAGAAAGTGAGCACAAGGAGCACCGCAAGAAAAACTATGGCGATGTTCTTGATTATCTCCTTTCTTGGTGTCTTTTCGTTGTTCATAACCGTTATATCCTTTCTTATCCTTTGATTCCGCCCGAATATGTAATGCCCTCAACGAGATAATCCTCGCCGTAAAGGAACATCAGCAGGGACGGTGTCATATAGATCACAGCCACCGCAAAGGCAAGCCCCGTGTCACCTGTGTTTATCTTTGAGAGGAATATGGACAGGGGGTGCATCTGCTCGTCATTCAGGAGTATCAGTGGCTGTTCGACCATATTCCAGTAGTCGATGAACACGAGCATAAGCACGGAGAACACTGCACTTCTGACCATCGGGTAACAGATGTTCGTGAAAATCTGGAGCTCGCTTGCGCCGTCAAGCATCGCCGCTTCAAAATATGTTTTCGGTATCCTCTTCATCGCCTTTGTGAGAAGGAACACCGCAAATGGTGAGAAAATTCCCGGCAGGATTATCGCCCATCTTGTGTTCAGAAGCCCCAGCTTTTCGGCAACAAGATAATTCGGCACAAGCGTTACCTGATAAGGCATAAGCATAAGCACGATGTAGAAGAAAAACAGTATTTCCTTAAGCTTTCCCGTGAGCCTTGCAAAGCCGTAGGAAGCAAAGAGGGCAACCACTGTCTGAAAGATGACCACGGGAACTGTAAGTATCACTGAGTTCCAGAATTTCAGCAGATAATCGGGGGTTTTGAAAAGCACCGAATAATACTGGCTGAAGCTTACGATATCGGGGATAAACTTTAGATTGACCTTTTCCGAAATAAAGGTCTTTCCGCCGCCCGTTACAGAGGAGAACACCACGCCGTAATTGGCATTTATCTCCGACTGCGCCATAAACGAGTTCGTTATGGTGAGCACGGTGGGGAGAAGAAAAATAATTGATGCCGCCGCAGCGAATACCGTCATTATGATAAGAATGATCTTTTCGCCTGCCTTGCGGGGAGTACGGAGCCTTTTCATTCCTCAACATCACCTCCGAACTTATTTTCCGCAATGAACATTGCGCCGATTATCACTACCATTACAAGCGACATTATCATTGCCGCCGCCGACAGCTTCTGATAGTCAAGGGACTTGAAGGTATTGTTCATAAAATGCTGTAGCAGGTAAAGATCCTCGTAGGGATAGTCGCCTGTCAGAAGATAAACCTCTCTGAAAAGCTTGAAGGAATTTATGAGAGAGAGTATCGTCACGAAAAGAATGGTGGGGGAAAGATATCTCAGCTTGATGTGCAGAAGTCTGTAAAGCTTTCCTGCACCCTCCAGCTCCGCCACTTCAAGAAGATCCTTCGGGATATTGTTCAGCGCCGCAAGGAAAAGTATCATATTGTAGCCGAGATTTTTCCACAAAAACAGCAGAACTACCACGATCATACACTTGCTTGATTTCATCCAGTCCACAGGAGCCGCATTGAACCATTCCGCCATAACAGCATTCATCGTTCCGTGATAATGGAACACCACCTGCCATATGAGCACCACAGATGCAACGGGAACCATCATCGGGCAGAGGAAAAATGTCCTGAAAAGGCTCTTGCAGGGAATTTTCGAGTCAAGGAGCGATGCAAGTCCGAGAGACAGCACCACCGCCAACGGCACAGCCACAGCCGAAAGCAGCAGAGTGTTTTTTGCCGCCGTGAGAAATGCGTTGTTTTTGAAAAGTATTTCGTAATTCTGCAAAAAAACAAAATCCTTGTTAATGGCATTGTCAAGGAACGAGTACCAGATGATTATTATAAACGGGATTATGAAGAAAACCGAAACGCCCAGGAAGCTCGGCAGAAGCGAAAGCCTTGCAAACACGGTGTTTGTGTCGGTAAGCTTTGACGGGCGCAGCTTTTTCTCCTTTATTTTCTTTTTCATATGTATGCCTTTCTTTTGTCAGATAAAATAGTTTTCCATAATCACATTATAGCTCATAAAAATAAAAAAAGCTATAGATGTACCAAACTGTAATCAAATCTTAACCAATTAGAGAAATTCATTGTTTTAAGGTAAAAAATGTGTTATAATGGAAACAAATCACAAAAAGGAGCACCGAAATGACCGACCTGAGCAGGCTCTATATGCCCATAACCTCCGACCCTTTTGAGCAAAACGATAATTACACCGAGCTGCTTCCCTGTCCTGCCCTGCGTCCGTTTATCCGCTGCTTCTGGGGAACGCAGAAGCCCGTGAGCCGCAGCTATTCAAGACTTGTTATCCCCGACACCTGTATGGACATTATTATTCGTTTCACCGAAAGCTCCGCAGAAAAAAGCTTTTGTAAAATTGATGAAAGCTCAGGCTATTCAGTGGAACATTCATTTACGGAAGCCTATTCTGTATTTGCAGTGAGATTTTACCCTTGGTCTGCCGCAATGTTTGCCGAAATTTCCGACATTACCGCCGCAGAGGCTCCCGAAGACATCTTCCCGAAGCTTACCCGGTTGCTGACCGAAAGAGCTTTGCGTGAAAATGATATTTACGCAAGAGCCAAAGCCGCAGAAACGCTGCTGTTATCGCTGGTTTGTCCCGAAAAAGCCGACAATGATGTGATGAATGCGCTTTATTTGTCCATTATCTCAAACGGAAACGTCAGAGTCGCAGACCTTGCGGGATATACAGCCCTTTCAGTCCGTTCACTCCAAAGAAAATTTTCACTCTCCGCAGGCAAGTCCCCGAAGCTGCTGACAGACCTGATAAGATATCAGCTTTTGTGGCAGGAAGCGGCGCTTGGAGGCGGGATATCCGTTTCTGAGGCTGTGGAAAAATTCGGCTATTTCGATCAGGCACATATGCTCAATGATTTCAGAAAAAGGCACCTTATGACACCGACCGAAGCTGTGAAGCGACTAAGCCGCAGATGATTGGCGTGTTTTTACAATACATTTTTTCAGCACCGATGTATAATCAAAAGGAAAGGACTGATAAAATATGGAAACTTTTGAAAAAGCACGCAGATTTATCTACCGAAATGCCAGACCCGTTGACCTTGCACGCTGGCAGTATCATTTTGAAAACGGTTCAAAGGAAGCCGTTATGAATGCCCTGTCGGCATTTCAAAATCCCGACGGCGGCTTTGGAAACGGGCTTGAAGCGGATAATTTCAATCCGCACTCATCGCCTATGCAGACGTGGCAGGCGGCAAACATTATCGGTGAGATGGATTTTCGCAGCGAACACCCTGTTATTTCGGGAATGCTGCGGTATCTTGAAAGCGGAGAGCATTTTGACAGGGAGCATAGACAGTGGCTGAACACCATTCCCTCAAACAACAGCTATCCCCACGCAATTTGGTGGGAATACAGCGGAAATGACCCGTTCTGCTACAATCCAACCGCCGCCCTTGCCGCATTTATTCTGCTCCACAGTCCGAAAGAGAGCGCTCTTTACGCAAAAGGAGTAATGCTTGCAAAAGAAGCGGTATCATTTTTTACAAAGTCAGATATTACCCCCGAACCCCACGTCACCTCCTGCTTTATTGAGCTTTACAATGCACTGAAAGAGATAAACGCCCCCGAAAATGAGCTTGCGGCACTGAAAGCCGCTGTTCTGGACAGCATCGGAAAGCTTATCTGCCGTGACACGACAAAATGGGGCAAGGAATACGTTCCAATGCCCTCAACATTTATAAACGGCGCAGACAGCGAATTTATCCCGGGATATGAAGAGCTTTGCCTTGAAGAATGCGATCTCATAGTAAACTCTCAGCTTGATGACGGCTCATATCCGATAACGTGGCAGTGGTGCAATGATTACAAAGAAGTAATTCTCGCTGATAATTTCTGGAAAGCAGTAATTGCAATGAACAATATGCGCTTTTTAAGAGGTATGAAAAGGCTTTGATACAATGAAAAAAGGTCTGCGCCGATGTGGTGCAGACCTTTTGTATTATGTAATGTTATCAGCCCATATTGGAAAGCTTGATGGATTTGGGATCAACATTTCCGTCATAGCCGTCGTTTAAGGGTGTGCCCTTGTTGTGCTTGGAAGCATCAGCCTCGATAGCCTTTGCCATTGCTTCAATTTCGCTGAGGTCAAAGCCAAAGTTATTGTTGAGCTTGGGAGTAGGCTTGGGAGCTGCTGCGGGCTTTGCGGGAGCAGGTGTGGGAGCTGCCGCAGGCTTGGAAGCCTCGGGCTTAGCTGCTGCTGCGGGTGCAGGAGCGGGAGCAGGCTTAGCTGCTGCGGGTGCAGGTGCTGCTGCGGGCTTTGCAGCAGGTGCGGGAGCAGGCTTAACTGCTGCAGGTGCAGGTGCGGGAGCAGGCTTTGCAGCGGGTGCGGGAGCAGGAGCAGGAGCTGCTGCCATCTTTACGCCCTTGGGAGGAGTAAATTCGGGGATACCGTCCTTTTTGAGAGTATCCTGAGTCTTTGTGAGGAGACCTGCGGTCTCGTTTATCTTTGCAATGCTCTCGGAAAGGCTCTGCTTGGAGATCTTATCAAGCATTTCCTTGATAGAGTTTACCTGACCCTCGATCTCGCCTATCTCGGCAAGTACAACAACCTTCATATTGTCGGCTGCACGTCTCATTTCGCTGGTCTTGCCCTCTGCGTCGCTCATCATCTTGGAGGACTTGTCCTCGGCATCGGTGAGTATCTTTGTAGCCTTTTCGTCAGCGGTCTTAACGATAGTGGAAGCCTTGCTGTTAGCGTCATCGACTACCTGGTTAGCAAGCTTCTTTGCGTCCTCGTCCATCTTTCTCGCATTTTCCTTGGCTGTGGTAACGATAGTTGTAGCGGTCCTCTGAGCCTCCATAAATACGTTTGTGAGATCCATAGCGCTGCTCTCTGCGGGAGATGCGGCAGCTGCGGCATTCTTGGCCTCGATGAGTTCGTTCTCCATATCACCGATCTTCTTCTTGAGCTCAGTGATCTCCTTGTCCTTCTCGGCAGCCTCAGCCTCAGCGTTGGAGAGCTGGTTCTTAAGGGACTCATTGCTTGTCTGGAGCTCTGTGATCTTAGCCTTGTCGGATTCGAGGAGCTTTTCATACTTCTCCTTATCCTCCATATTTCCGCCGCTGTTCTCGAGAAGAGCCTTCTTCTCTTCAAGCTCGTTTTCAAGCGTATATATCTTAGTGTTGAGCTGATCTACGTATGCAAGTACATCCTTCTTGTCAAATCCGCCGAAGTTGACGGTTTTAAGGAATCCGTTTTCTGCCATGGTATAATACCTCCAAAAAATAAACTTAGCAGACGCAGATGCTTTACAGCGAATATGTACGGTCTGCTGTTGCTATATTTCTATTATAACACATTGTTCAAAATACAGCAACCAATTTCCGAAAAAAAATATGCATAAACTTATTGTCGATTTTTTGGATACTAATTACAAATATACATCTCAATATTTTGCTGTGCCGTACAATATACACAAAATCAGATATTTATATGTACGATTATTATTCAAATGCATTGCGCCGCACCGCCGAAAAACGGCGATACAGCGCAAAATTTGTTAATATATTTGATTCAGCCGTTAAATTTTTGAAGCTCCGAGATGAGCTTTTGCTCTGCGGCGATTATTTCCGTGGTAAGTCCCCTGCTGCGGCTGTCGGCATAGCTGTATTTGTCAAGATATCTGTGCAGGGACTGTATGCCCTTTTCGCAGCCCTTTGTCACAAGTCCTGCGGCATCTTTGTCGGTTCCCGACTGCATTGTGAGCTGAGTTTTCATATACGACATCGACTTCGCCATAGGATTTGGAGCTTTGCCCCTGTCGCCTATCTTATTGAGCTGCTTTTCTGCTTCGGTTCTGAGCTTTATATGCTCCTGCCTGCTGTCCTTAAGCACCTGCTCCAGCTCAGGATCCGCCGCCTTTGATACCATATCATCAAGAGACGCTATGCCCATTTTTATCCCCGCATCGCATTCCCTCAGCAGCTTTTTTGTATCCTCTTCACTTTCATAAAGCATATATTTCTTCCTCCGATTTTTTATTTTCAATTAGTATATCACCCGTCACGGATATTTATTACCCAAGCGGAGTTAAAGAATTTTACCAAAAGCTATTGCATAATTTTGAAAGTTATGGTATAATTTATATAAATTTTATCCTGACATTTCCATTATCTGCAAATAAATTGAAAGCGAGAAGATAAAAATGCTGTTTTTCGGAAATAAAAAAAATGATACACCGCCCCAGCGCCCCGCATCGCCCGCCCCCGCTGTGAGCCAGCCCATAAACGCCGATGATTTCTTTAAGGATATGGGCAGAAAGCCGAAAAAGCGTGAGGTCGATGTAAACATCGAGTCTCCCGAGATCGTAGGGCTCAGAGAAGCTCCTCTCCCCCCTCCCGGCAGCAGCATAAAGACTGTTGCCGATGTTAGCACCGACGGGCTTGCGGACAAGTCAGGCTATGATGACAGCTTTATTCACGGAAATATCGTTACCGTTGGCTCCGATGCGGACATTGATGAGGTAATTGCCGCCGAACGTGCCGAGAAAGAACGCATTAAGCAGGAAAAGCTTATGGCATCGCAGGATCCCGATGATTTCTTCAGGGACATTGACCGCAAAAAGAGCAGGGTAAGAGCCGACATTGCAGTACCTGAGGTAACAGGGCTCCGTGACGCTCCCGTTGCTCATACCGAAAGCAATATCCGCAATATTGCCGATGTGAGCACCGATGAGCTTATCGACAAAAACACCGAGGTCATTTCGGGGCTCGGAAACATTTCAGAAATCGACATCGGCTCTATCGACACGAGCAGTCTCAGAGCTGAACACGAGACAGTATGAACAGGGAATGGTCTGAGCTGAATCGAAAAATGCAGCTTGAAACAAAGAAAAGAGAAACCTTTCCCCGGGGCATAGAAGCTCTGCTTCGGCTGCGAAAAGAGCTTTTTGATGAAATATTGCGGCTTGAAAATGAGATGTCTCCCGATGAAATGTGTGCAGCTCCGTTTTTAGGTGCAAAGGGATATCACAGCAAAACTGCCGCCTATTCACTGTGGCATATTTTCAGAATAGAGGACATCACCGCACATACTCTTATGGCAGGCGATGAACAGATATTTTTTTGCAGGAAATTATCAGCAGCGGACAAATTCCCCTATTATCACAACCGGAAATGAGCTTGCGGGTGAAGCAATAGTCAATTTTTCCAAAGCTCTTGACCTTGGCGGGCTGTATGATTATGTTTCCGACACATACAATGCCACAAACAGTCTGATAAAGTCACTTTCTTATGATGATATGAAAGTGAAGGTATCGGAAGAAAGACGGAATGCACTTATAGACCTGAATGTTTTGGACAGCTCGGAAAATGCCGTATGGCTCATAGATTACTGGTGCGGAAAGGACACAGGCGGGCTTGTGAGAATGCCATTTTCACGGCACATCATTATGCACGTCGAAGCCTGCCTGAGAATTGAAGAGCGGCTGAAAAAGCTGCGCTCAAAAAAATAATATGTACAGCAAAATCTCCCCTCTGACAATTATGACAGAGGGGAGATTTTTTATACCTTATTATATAGTATTATCAGTCTTCAGCGTCCTGAAGTGCATCATAGCCGCTTTCGCCTGTTCTTACCCTTACAACATCTTCAACATCGTAAACGAATATCTTGCCGTCACCGATATGACCTGTGTAGAGAGCCTTTCTTGCTGCTTCAACAACAGTTTCAACAGGAACCTTGCATATAACGACCTCGACCTTTATCTTGGGAAGGAGAGTTGTCTCAATGGGAACACCACGATACATCTCGCTTGCGCCCTTCTGAGTGCCGCAGCCAAGGATATTTGTAACTGTGAAGCCTGTTACGCCGATCTCGCTGAGAGCATTTTTGAGGTCATCAAACTTGCCCTGCTTGCAGACGATAGAAACCTTTGTGTACTTGTTCTTTGCATCGGGAAGTCTCTCGATGTGAGGACGGTTCTCAACAACAGGAACTGCTGCTGCAACAGGTGCAGGCTCTTCTGTAGACTTGCCTGTGAAGATAGAGATAGAAGAATTTGCGGGCATAAAGTCTGCATATGCGGAAGGGAGACCGTGCTCTGTGATATCGAGACCTCTTGTTTCTTCCTCTGCGGAAGCTCTGAGACCGATGACCTTCTTGATAACAAGGAATGTGATAGTGATAGTTACTGCTGTGTAAGCGATGATAGTGAACATACCGATGAGCTGTGTGCCCAAGAGACCAAATCCGCCGCCGTAGAAGAGACCCTTGCCCATTATCTGGTTAGCACCGAAGTTTACGCCGTCGCCATAGCCTCTTATAAATGCGGGAGCCTTGTCTGTTGCGAAAAGACCAACTGCAATTGTGCCCCAGATACCGTTCATCATATGTACTGCTACAGCACCAACAGGGTCATCAACGTGAAGCTTGTGGTCGAGGAGCCATACACCGAATACTACGAGAAGTCCTGCAACACTGCCGATAACGATCGCACCGAATGCATCTGTTACATCGCAGCCTGCTGTGATAGCTACAAGACCTGCGAGAGATGCGTTAAGGCACATTGAAACATCAGGCTTGCCGTACTTTATCCAGGTAAATATCATACAAACGACTGTTGCAACTGCGGGAGCGATAGTTGTTGTTACGAATATGGAGCTGAGCTCCGCAACAGAGGTTGCGGCAGCACCGTTGAATCCGTACCAGCCGAACCAGAGAATGAATACGCCGAGCGCACCGATCGTAAGAGAATGTCCGGGGAATGCGTTTACCTTTACGACCTTGCCGTCCTTGTCCTTAACGAACTTGCCGATTCTGGGTCCGAGGATCTTAGCGCCGATGAGGGCACAGATACCGCCGACCATATGTATACAGGTGGAACCTGCAAAATCGTGGAAGCCCATCTGAGCGAGCCAACCGCCGCCCCATACCCAGTGTGCTTCAATGGGATAGATAAGAGCGGAGATAACTGCGGAATAAACACAGTAGGAAATGAACTTGGTTCTTTCAGCCATTGCACCCGAAACGATAGTCGCTGTCGTTGCACAGAACACAAGGTTGAAAACGAAGTTGGACCAGTCAAAATCCTGATAGGTCGTGAAGATGTCGAAGCCGGGCTTACCGATAAGTCCCACAACGTCCTCGCCTAAAAGAAGGCTGAAGCCGATAAGAATGAACATTACCGTACCGATACAGAAATCCATCAGATTTTTCATTATGATGTTTCCTGCGTTCTTGGCTCTTGTAAAGCCCGTTTCTACCATTGCGAAGCCTGCCTGCATCCAAAAGACCAGTGCAGCACCGATCAGGAACCATACGCCGTACAGTTCACCGTGAAGTGACTCCTGAATAGTCATGAGTTCTTCATTCATATAAATCACCCTCCATTTTTTTAAAACAAAAACGGCACATAAAAATGCATTTCCCTGAAAGATTTCCTGCATTTTTACAGCGCCGTTGCTGTTTTTTCTATGGTTTTATTATATAACATCAAACTTGATTTGTCAAGGGGTTTTTGAAAATTTATGCAATTTATTTTTTTTAATCCTGCATTTTATATTTTAAATTATCGTATTTTCACAGTTTTATGTGATTTTGTGAATTTGATATTTTGAATTATTGCAAGTTATACCTTTCGGAAGCTTCATTTCGGCATTGATCGGGAGCGAATCCGAGCATCAACATCAATATGAAAGTTTGCCTGACACAACATTTCATAAAAATGCTCTGTATCATATAAAGAAATGACACAGAGCATTTAAAAGCTTATTCTTTATTTATGATATCCTTGATGACCTCCCCCGCAATGATAAGCCCCACAACTGAGGGAACAAATGCCACGGAGCCGGGGATATTTTTCTTTTTCACATTTTCCTCCGAGCAGTCAGCAGTGCCGTTGGGGACAACAGGCATCTCCTTTGAATACACCGCTTTAAGGTGCTTTATCCCACGCTTTCTCAGTTCATACCGCATCACCTTTGCAAGGGGGCAGACGGAGGTTTTGTAGATATCAGCCACTTCAAAAGCCGTGGGGTCAAGCTTATTGCCTGCGCCCATTGAACAGATTATAGGCGTGCCGCATTTGTCTGCATTCATCACAAGGGCAATCTTTCCCACAACCGTGTCAATTGCGTCCACAACATAGTCATATTCGGTAAAATCAAACTCATTTTCGGTCTCGGGAGTGTAAAAAACCGGGTGACATTTCACCTCGCAGTCGGGGTTTATGTCCTTTATGCGGGCAGCAGCCGCATCGGTCTTGAGCATACCCACAGTGCTGTGAAGAGCGATTATCTGGCGGTTTATGTTGGTAAGACTCACAGTATCGCTGTCGATAAGGTCGATCGCCCCTACGCCGCTCCTCGCCAGCGCTTCTGCGGCATATCCACCGACACCGCCTACGCCGAACACCGCCACCCGTGCTTTTTTCAGCTTTTCCATAGCACCGCCTCCAAGAAGAAGCTCTGTCCTTGAAAATTCATTCAGCATTATATATCAGCCTTTCATTATTATTTCATATACATATTTTATAGTATAGCATCGCTGCCGCAGATTTGTCAATGTAAAAAACCAATATAAGCCCAAAGCTGTAAAAATTACAGGTATTAATCAGCAATATGCACAAAAGCAACGTATAAATAATAACTTTTATACCAAATATTTGAATTAAGTTTATAATTTATTAAAAAGGCTCTTGACAAAAAGGATTAAATAGGTTAGAATGATTAAAAGCAAAACAATATCCTGTTGCGTATGACAGAAAGTTATTTGCGGCAGGTATTTATCTGCAATGTGTTTTCTCGGAGGATATGCTATGACGGCTGACCGCAGTGAAAATAAAAGTAAACTGTGCGATGCGCTGTCGGAACGCTCTGATGAAGAGCTGGCTGCCATATGTCAGAAGGACAGGCTTTGCGTATCCTGCTACAGTGAGCTTATCTACCGCTATTTTCCCCTTGTAAAAAGCAGGGCGGCGGCGATATGTCCCGACTCTTCCGCTTATGATGATTTCGTGCAGGAGGGTATGCTGGGGCTTGTCAGCGGTATCAGGAGTTTCAAGGCTGAAAGCGGTGCAAAATTTTCTTCATATGCATATTCCTGCATCTCGAACCGTATGAAAACGGCAGCTGCAAAGCTGAGAGGACAGCAGGCTGTCGAAAACGGCAGCGATGAAGATATTGAGCCCGCAAGCACTCTCACTCCCGAAAGTATCATCATTCAGAGAGAGCTGCTGAAAGAGCTTGAAAACGCATTATCACCGCTTGAAAAGCGCTGCTTTCTGCTTCATATCTCGGGTCTTTCCTTTGAAGAGATCGGAGAAAAAACAGGCATTTCGGAAAAATCCGCCAAAAATGCCGCAGGGCGTGCGGGAGCAAAGCTGAGAGAGCTTATCTCGGGCAGCGGCGAATAAAAATTTACGCACATCTGTGAGTCTGCTTCGTTTTACGGGGCATATCATTTATGTATATATGGCCAAGTAGCTTAATCTTTTAGAGCGTTGTTTATCAAAGGTGTCGGTGTGAGTCCGTCCTCAGGTCCAATAAAATTTATTTAAGCGAGGGAAATCAAATGTACGAAGACAAGACATTAGTATGCAAGGAATGCGGCCAGGAGTTCGTATTCACTGCAGGCGAGCAGGAGTTCTACGCTGAAAAGGGCTTCGAGAACGAGCCTCAGAGATGCAAGAGCTGCCGCAACGCACGCAAGAACGGCGCTAAGGGTGAAAGAGAAATGTTCGAAGCTACCTGCGCTTCCTGCGGCGGTGTAGCAAGAGTTCCTTTCAGACCCAGAGAGGATCGTCCCGTTTACTGCAGCGAGTGCTTCGCTAAGATGAAGGAAGAATAATTCCGGGACTTGTATATTTTTGAGTCTTACCCGGGCTGTCTCACTCCGAGACGGTTCGGGTTTTTATTTTTTCTCGCCCAAAGTATTGACAACATAGGAAAAATAATCTATAATAATGATGTATAGGTATGTTCTTATATATATAAAGATACCACAATATGAAAGGCGGTGCTCAATGTGAAAAAACAGTCTGCTGCGGCAGTTTTTATGGCTGTCATTTCTATGCTTTCCCTTTTCACAGGCTGTACCGGCTCAGGTGACGTATCTGCCGCAAATTCGGGTAATTCCGAGCTTTCCAAGGACGAGCTTGTTTCCAAGGTGGACAACCTCGAAAGTCAGCTTGCCGAGGTCCAGACAGATGCTGCACCCACTCTTATTCCCAAATCCAAAGCCGATTACCTGAACGGCTCCGACCTTCCCGAGGTCAGTGCGGCTGTGAGCGCAAAGGAAGAAGCTATGGCGGATCTTCCCGAAACCATTACCATAAAGGGCGTGGAATACCCCACCACTCTCACATCGCTCACCCTTAACAATATGGGACTTACCAACGAGGACATTGCCGATCTGAAATATATGCTGAACCTCACCGAGCTTCACATCTATCAGAACAACATCAGCGACCTTACTCCTCTTACAGGTCTCAGAAATTTACAGACACTGTCCCTTTTCAAGAACAATATTTCAGACCTCACTCCCCTTTCGGGGCTTACAAATCTGAAAAATCTTTATCTGAGAGACAATGCTATAACCGATATCTCCCCGCTGAAAAATCTGACCGGGCTTACAAATCTTGACCTTTCGGACAATGAGATATCCGACATCTCCCCTCTCAAAGATATGAAAAGTATGATGCTTCTGAAGCTGAATGACAACAGGATAACCGATATCTCCCCTCTTGAAGGTATGACAATGATGGATCGTGTCCACCTTCAGGACAATATGATAACAGACATTTTCCCGCTGTGGCGAATGTCCGCTGTCACCGAGATATACATAAACAACAATCAGATAACCGACATTACCCCTCTTGCAGAGCTCAGGACACTGGGCTGGCTCAAGCTGTCCGACAATCCCATTACCGATCTCAGTCCCGTTTACGAGCTGACTGAGCTGAAAAAGCTGTACATCATCAACATTGACCTTAAGACCTCATCGGACTTCAATGAGCTTGAATATCTCGGACAGCATCTGCCCGACTGCGTTATTGTGACTGAGTAATGCGACAAAATGTGACTCTGTCCTTTCAAACAGAGTCACTTGATTTTTCCGAAAGGGTGTTATTTTATGCAGACCATTACCGTAAACGCTTCCGAAAAGTACGATGTCATTATCGGCGAAGGGCTTCTGAAAAGCTGCGGAGAGTACGTTAAAAAAGTCACAAAAGCCGAAAAGATCGCACTTATCGCTGATGACAACGTCAGCGGCATTTATTCGGACAAAGTAAAGAGCTCTCTTTCCGAAGCGGGCTTTGACGTGAGCGTTTTTACTTTTCCCCACGGCGAAGCTTCCAAATGCTCGGACACCCTTAATAAAATTTACAGCTTCCTTGCAGCAAACCATTTCACCCGCACCGACTGCATTGCAGCTCTCGGCGGCGGCGTTACAGGGGATATGGCAGGCTATGCATCTGCAACATATCTGAGAGGAATGGACTTTGTTCAGCTCCCCACCTCACTTCTTGCTCAGGTGGATTCCTCCGTGGGCGGCAAGACCGCTATCGACATTCCCGAGGGCAAAAACCTTGTGGGCGCTTTTAAACAGCCGAAGCTTGTTCTCTGCGACATCGAAGCGCTTAAAACTCTCCCCCGTGACTTTCTCGTTGACGGAATGGGCGAGGTCATCAAATACGGAATGATAAAGTCCGCTTCACTTTTTGATACACTTGCGGCTCACGATATCGACAGCATATGGGAAGTAATGGAGGACATTATCGCTCAGTGCGTATCCATAAAGCGTGATGTTGTGGAGGCTGACGAATTTGACAAGGGCGAAAGAATGCTCTTGAATTTCGGTCACACCCTCGGTCATTCCATTGAGCAGTATTACCACTACACAGGCATTTCCCACGGGCGTGCCGTTGCAAAAGGTATGGAAATGGTCACACGCCTTGCGGAAAGCAGGGATATGTGCAGAAGCGGTCTCACAGACGAGCTTATGGCTGTGCTGAAAAAATACTGCCTTGACATCACCGTTGAACCTCAGACTTATGAGCTGGGCGGTGCCTGCCTTAACGACAAGAAGCGTGCAGGCAGCAGCATCAGTGTCATCATATGCTCGGATATCGGCATTTCATCGGCTGTAAAAATGTCCGTAAAGGACTTTGAAGATTTTCTTAAATAATTCCTTGAAAGCAGGTCTTGTATGGACATTAAAATCTATCCCTCCAAGCTCATCGGAACGGTGAGCGCTCCCTCATCAAAAAGCTATTCCCACCGAATGATAATCGCCGCCGCTCTTGCAGACGGCATTTCGGAAATATCCAACGTCACGGACTCAAACGACATAACCGTTACATCTCAGGCAATGGAAGCTCTGGGCGCAAACGTGCTCTCAGACGGCGGTACATACACCGTCCGAGGAATAAAAACGCCTGCGGAAAAGGCTGACATCGACTGCGGCGAAAGCGGTTCCACCCTTAGGTTTATAATCCCAGTTGCGGCAGCTCTCGGAACGACCGCAACCCTGAACGGTCACGCAAAGCTCCCCCAGCGCCCGATCACCCCATATACAAGGGATTTTCCGAAAAAGGGCGTTACCTTTGAGCCTCAGAGCGGTCTGCCAATAACATTAACAGGCAAGCTGAGAGCGGGCGAATACGCACTTGAAGGCGATGTTTCGTCCCAGTTCATCACAGGACTTATGCTGGCTCTCCCATTATGCGGGGAGGATTCGGCTATAAAGCTCACATCTCCTCTCCAGTCAAAGCCCTATGCGGATATGACAATTGCGGCGCTAAAAAAATTCGGCATTGACATACGTGAGATGAAGCTTGACGGTCTGCCCCTGTATCTTATAAAGGGCGGTCAGAAATACAAGCCCTGTCGGACAGCTGTGGAGGGCGATTATTCTCAGGCTGCGTTTTTCTTTACGGCAAATGCCCTGGGCTCGGAAATAAATGTTACCAACCTTGACCCCGATTCCGTTCAGGGCGACAAGGAAATTTTAAATATAATCGCTTCCTGCGGCAAGGAAATGAAGCCTTTCACCGCTGATGCGGGAAATATTCCCGACCTTGTACCCATTCTTGCGGTGCTTGGCTCTATGACGAAGGGTCAGTCCAGGATAGTCAATGGCGCAAGGCTCAAAATAAAGGAAAGCGACAGACTTGTGTGCGTGGCAAACGCCCTCAACTCGATCGGCGGAAAAGTCACCGCAGGCGATGATTTTCTTACAATGGATCATATCGACAATTTTACGGGCGGCGAGGTCGATTCCTGCAAGGATCACCGTATAGTAATGGCAGCCGCCATTGCCGCAACCGCCTCCACAGCACCCGTCATCATTCACGGTGCAGAAAATGTGAACAAGAGCTATCCCCGATTCTTTGACGACTTCAAATCGCTCGGCGGACAGTTTGAAGTATTGTAAGCCAAGCGAAATGGAAGGAGAAACAAACCTATGTCCTCATTCTGGAACCACAACATCAGCATCTCCCTTTTCGGGGAGTCTCACGGTCCCGCTATCGGCGTGACCATTGACAATCTTCCTCCCGGAGAATATATCGACATCGAAAAGCTTAAGGAATTTATGGCTCGCCGTGCGCCGAGAAATGATGCCACATCAACTCACCGCAGGGAGACCGATATGCCCAGCATTATGTCGGGAATGCTGAATAACCGCACCACGGGAACTCCCCTTATGGCGCTCATTCAGAACAATGACCAGCATTCAAATGACTACAAGAACGTATCACACCTTGCCCGCCCCGGTCACGCAGATTACACGGGCGCAGTGAGATATCACGGCTTCAATGATGTCCGTGGCGGAGGTCATTTTTCGGGCAGGCTTACCGCTCCTATCGTGTTTGCGGGAGCTGTCTGCGGTCAGATACTGGAGCGCAGGAGCATTTACACAGGCGCTCACATCGCTCAGATACACAACATCAAGGACACCGCCTTTGACCCCTGCAATATCGACAGGGAAACTATAATTGATATCCGCCACAAAAAAATTCCCGTTATCAACGACAAAAAGGGTACGGCTATGTACAACGACATTGCCAAGGCAAGGGAATGTATGGACAGCGTGGGCGGCATTGTTGAGTGTGCGATAACAAACGTTCCCGCAGGCATCGGCTCCCCTATGTTCGAGGGACTTGAAAACACAATTGCACAGCTTGTTTTCGGCATTCCCGCAGTCAAGGGCATAGAGTTCGGTGCAGGCTTTGCGGCAACAAAAATGCTCGGAAGCCAGAACAATGACGATTTTTACGTTGACGATCACGGTCACGTCAAGACAAAGACCAACAACCACGGCGGCATTCTGGGCGGAATTTCCAGCGGTATGCCTATCATATTCAGAGTGGCTTTCAAGCCCACTCCCTCTATCGCTCAGCCACAGGAAACCATTGACTACTCAAATCTCACCAATTCAACCATTGAGATAAAGGGCAGACACGACCCCTGCGTTGTGCTCAGAGCTGTTCCCGTAGTCGAGGCTGCCGCAAACATCGCAATACTTTCACATATGCTTGATTACCCCAACTTCTGAAAGGGTAAGGATAGCACAGAGAAAAAAGGAGAAAAGGAAAATGTCGGGTCAGCAGATGACAAGCCCGGAGCTTAACTCCGTTCACAGCGTTAAAATTCTGCTGTGCTATATTCTTGAAAAGCTTGACCGCCCCGTTACCGAGGAGCAGCTTCGGCTCATCTCGGAGGACAGCGGCGTTATAAACTATTTTTACTATTCCGACGCAGTGACAGAGCTTACAGAAAACGGCTCTGTGATAAACAACGGCGGCAGCATTGCCCTTACCGAAAAGGGCAGGCTGGGCTCGGAATATTTCAACCGCTACATTCCCCTTGTATTCAGAAAAAAGCTGCTCAGATCGGCATTCGGATTTTTTATCAGGGAGCAGAATGAGCAGATGTGCTCCTGCAATGTTAATGAGATATCCGACGGCTGTAAGGTAACTTTTATGCTGTCTGACGGCAGCAGAGAGCTTATAAATATGGATTTTTTTGCTCCCGATATGTCTCAGGGCGAGCTTATCGCCGAAAGGATAAGGAGCAATCCCTCGGGAGCATACAAAAAAATTCTGGGATATCTTCTTGACAATTCCGAAGAAGAGCCCGATGTTGAAAAATACCTTTGATGAAAGGACGATCAGTATGACCGTAAGTGAAAAAACACTTGAAAAGCTCTACGGAGCAAATGCCGTTGAAATGCAGAAAACAAGATATGAAGCCGCTGTAAAAAGCTTTGAGGACATTTACGGCAAGGCAGACAATATCAGACTTTTCTCTGCACCGGGACGCACCGAGGTCGGCGGAAATCACACCGACCATAACAGAGGCTGCGTTATGGCTGCGGCTGTGGGACTTGACGTTATCGCCGTTGTATCCCCCTGCGAAGGAAACGTTGTTTCGGTAAAGTCCGAAGGCTTCCCTGAGGACGTTGTTGACATCTCCGACCTTGAAATAAAGGAAAAAGAGAAAAACTCCTCTGCGGCGCTCATAAGAGGAGTTGCGGCAGGCTTTAAGAATGCAGGATATAATGTATGCGGCTTCAAGGCATACACCACATCAAACGTGCTCAAAGGCAGCGGTCTTTCATCTTCCGCAGCTTTTGAGGTGCTTATCGGAACTATTTTCTCTCATCTCTGCAACGACGGCAAGGTATCCGCTGTAAAGATCGCACAGATCGCACAGTATGCCGAGAACGCTTATTTCGGCAAGCCCTCGGGTCTTATGGATCAGATGGCTTCCTCCGTTGGCGGATTTATCACCATTGATTTCAAGGACACCTCAAATCCCGTTATCGACTCTGTTTCCTATGATTTTGCGTCATCGGGCTACAACCTCTGCATCGTTGACACAAAGGGAAATCACGCCGATCTTACTCCCGAATATGCGGCTATCCCTGCTGAGATGAAGTCTGTAGCCAAATTCTTCGGTAAATCCGAGCTACGTGACATCACAAAGGAGCAGCTTATTGAAAATATTGCCGATGTCCGCAAGGTCTGCGGCGACAGAGCTGTGGCAAGAGCATTCCACTTCTTTGACGACAATGAGAGAGTCGGAAAGGAAGCTGCTGCACTGAGAAGCGGCGATATCGACGGCTTTTTGAAGCTCATAACCGAGAGCGGCAACAGCTCATTCAAGTATCTCCAGAACGTTTTTGCAGTAAAGTCCCCCGAAGAGCAGGGGCTTGTTATGGGTCTGTATCTTTCCGAAAATGTTCTTTGCGGCAGAGGTGCTGTAAGAGTTCACGGCGGCGGATTTGCAGGCACTATTCAGGCTTTCGTCCCTACAGATCTCCTTGATACATATTCCGAAACTATGGAAAAGGTGTTCGGACAGGGCAGCTGCTACAAGCTGTATATCCGTCCTGTAGGCGGAGTTTCCGTTATGTAATTTATTCTGATAAAACAAAAGCGGTCTGCTTTCAAAATGAAGGCAGACCGCTTTAGACTGTCAAAAAAGATATTTGGTTTGTGCAAGCTGTACAAAAAGCACGGGGGAGTTGCTTTGTCTAAAACGTTCCACCGGAACGTTTTAGAGAGAGAATTTGTTAGGG